>NZ_JAAIUN010000013.1:0-100539 GCF_013317245.1 Blautia sp. MSK.20.85 | reverse complement strand
TGTTACTAATCGGGTGAGGGCTTGACCAAGAAACGCAGGTTAAGAATTGATTCAAAGAGTTTGATTAACAATCAACAAGCATGTATGTAGTTTTGAGAGTACAATGTAAAAGAATTCGTGGCCAACAGCCACTTTTTCTTGTATATAGGGGATTGGTCAAATGGTATGATAGGGGTCTCCAAAACCTTTGGTGGGAGTTCGATTCTCTCATCCCCTGCTATTAATGAGTCGGTAGAACTTTAAAATTAAAGTTTTCCGGCTCTTTTTTGTTATGTTGAAAAAAATAAAAATTTTTTTTAAATATTAAAACCAAATCTCTTTTTGCATCGTCTATAATATAGAAAGAGGGGAAAAAGTAACTATAAGAAGGCACTGAAATAAGTATCGACAGTGAGTACACAAGAATATGATGAAAAAATCATATAAATAAAAACAAAGGAGAGAAAAATTATGTTAAGAGAAAAAGTTGCAAAACTGACAAAGCTTCTGTTTGCAGGAGCAACAATGGCACTGTGTGTGGCAACGGTCAATCCGGCTGTGCAGGTTCAGGCTGGGATGTTGGAGGAGAGTGAACCAAATGAAGTTCCGGCTAATGCGACATCTTTGCCACTGAATACCTGGATGAGAGGAATTACAGTGAAAGGCAGTGATACGGATTATTATAGCTTTATTATTCCTGAAGGAAATGGATGTGCACAGGTTGAACTCAGATCAGGAGATGATAACCCGAAAGACAGTGCGAAATGGAGAGTTGATCTGTATGATGCAGATAGGAATCCACTCAATAATTTTTCTGGAAACTCAGGAAAAAGCTATGTATTAGGACTTGCACCTGGAAAATATCTGGTAAAAGTAAAAAGTACCATTGGATATGGTCCACAATGTTCCTATAATCTGAGAGTTAATTATACCGCGTCAAGTCAGTGGGAAAAAGAGCAGTATTACAAAAATAAAACAATGGGAAATGCGAACTCTGTAGTTGTAAATAAATTATATACAGGAAATCTCTATAGAAATTTTGATAAAGATTATTATCGTATCAAGCTGAATGGAACGAACAATGTTACTTTTAAATTTATGATAGATGATTCGGTAGATGTTCCTGGCAGATGGAGAGTTGATTTTTATGACGCAAAGACCTTTAAGCTCTTAAAGGCAAATAAAAACAACAGTATTTCAGCAAATGAAACATGGACGGTAAGATGTACAGGCGATTTAATTGTAAAAATTGGAACTTCCAGCAATGCAGAAGGTAAGATCTATCATATCCAGGCGTCTGCTAAAACTTATAAAGCACCTGTTGTAAAACCAACCGCAACAACAATCTCCTCAATCAAAGCCGGCAAGCGCCAGGCAACAGTTTACTGGAGAAAAGCCAACAATGCAACCGGTTACTATGTATACCGAAGCACAAATTCAAAGAGTGGATACAAAAAAATCGCAACAGTAACAGGAAAGACATACTACACAGACAAGAAATCTTTGACCAGCAAAAAAACATACTATTATAAAGTAGTATCTATCCGTAAATCCGGTTCCAAGGTTTTGACAGCGAAATCTTCAGCTTGCAAGAGTGTAAAGATTAAATAAAATCGGATAGTGCTGTATAATGCCGGAACTTTTGTAACTGGGTTCCGGCATTATTAGTCAAGCGGATATTTGCAACTCTCGCAGGGGACTTCTTTAATTCGGTTAAACATTAAAATTATCAGAGAAGGAGATTATGAAAATGAATGAAATTAATAATATTTCTTCTGAAAAGAAGAAACTATCTGTTACAGTGAAAAATATAATACGAACACTGACATTTTGTTGCGTAATATTATTTTTTTGTCCGATGTTTATGGTTTCCTGTTCAGATTCAGACTGGGGTGTAGATACAGATCTGATAAAGGTATCAGCAGTAACAGCAATAAAAGGTATCTCAAGTTATGGTGAGACACTTGTATCTCCACAGCCTGTTATTGCATTATGTCTGTTGCTGCCTGTAGCTGTATTAGTGTTTCTTTTTATAAAGAAGTTTACAGATAAACAGACGTCAGCAGCTGTTTGTGGAATGACAGTGCTGGATCTTATTATATGGATCATTTTCAGAACATCTGCAAAGAAGTTTGCGGAGGATGCTCAGTGTCAGTTTAAAACAACAGGATGGTATGTCATCAATATAATAGCATTGCTTTTGATTCTTATATTTACAGTGTTAATACTGATAAATCGTTTACAGATGCAGACAGATTTAATGGATGTTTTTTCAAAAAAGGATATACATAATGCTATGGGGCAAATGTCAGATACAGTAGGGCATTTTTCCAATACAATGTCACAAATGGCGGGAAACGTAGCAGGTAATATTCGAAAAAGAACAATGAAAGAGGATATAATAGGTTATTGTGCAAAGTGCGGAAAACCGATTACATATGGACATAAATTCTGCATTTCATGCGGAACGCCTGTTCCGGAAAGTATGATTGCGGAAGCGGAAGCAGCGAGAAAAGCGGCAGAAGAAGCAAGAAGAGCAGAAGAAGTAAAGCGCGAGGCGGAAGCAGCAAGAAAAGCAGAAGAAGCAAAGCGCAAAGAGGAAGCAAGAAGGGAAGAAGCGAAACGTATAGCGGAAGAACAGAGAAAATCCGCGGAATCGGTAGCAAAAACAGAAGAAATTGCAGAAAAGCAGACGAAAATGCAGGAAAAAACAGATGATACACCAGAATCTGCAGAACAGTACATGGAAACAGAGGATAAGGTTGTAAAATGCCCTCAGTGTGGTGCAGAAATAGAAGCAAATGCGAAATTCTGTAAATTTTGCGGGTTCAAACAGTGGTAATTTCGGGTAAGGCAGAAATTATCATAGTGTGCGAAGAAAAATAGAATACAGATGAATGATAGCCCTGTGTATATGTTCAAAACATATCCAGGGCTATTGTGGATTTTTCAACCGAATCAAGTAAGTCCCCTGCCTCTATTGCGGAAAGCAATAAGCTGTGAGTGGGGACTTGATCGTGAATATTCGCCTGATTTTTAAGGCGTTAAAGTTACTGATTTTCCATAAAAATATAAAACCGGCAGTAACTCTGAATCGTCTATAAAGTAGAAAGGGGAGAAAAAGATATGACAGAACATGACATTGGAAAAATGATTACCTGTACGATTGACAGTATGCCGGTTCCCTGGGAAAAACTGTGGACTGTGTTTCGAAAAATCCTTCAGTTGACACAGCGGGAAAATGAGAATAACATCATACAAAAAGAAGAAAATAGTGAAGTGGAAACAACGGGGGAAGAAGAATGAGATGCAGTAAATGTGGAAGTGAAATACCAGATCATGCAAATTTTTGCAGGAACTGTGGAAGTCCTACCAGAAACAATATGACATGGCTGGTTCAGCGGGCGAGGGCAAATGATCAGCAAGCGCTTGCGGAAATATATGAGATCAGCAGTCCGGCAGTGTATAAAGCCATAAGAGTACTTATTAAAGATGAAGATACGGTTTATGATATTTTGCAGGATACCTATGTAAAAGCATTCACCAGACTTGATCAGTTGCAGGATGCAGAGAAACTGATCCCGTGGCTGAAAATGATCGCGAATAACCGTGCCAAAGACTGGCTGAAAAAATCAAAACCCGTATTTTTTACAGATATTTCCGGTACAGAAGAAGAGGACAATGTGTCTTTCGAGGAATCAATAGAAGATGTCCGTTCTGATATGAATCCGGAAATGTCTATGGATGAAAAAGAAGTTCGTCGTCTGGTAATGGAAATCCTGGATCAGCTTCCGGAAGATCAGCGAATCGTGATCGGTATGTTTTACTATGAAGAGATGCCGGTAAAGGATATTGCGGCGGCACTGGAAGTCAGTGAAAATACGGTTAAAAGCAGATTGTCTTATGGTCGTAAAAAAATAAAAGAACAGGTCCTGGATCTGGAAAAGCATGGAACCAAACTTTACAATGTCGCGCCGTTTGTATTCTTCCTGTATCTGCTTCGCAGAGTGGATTCTGTGTCCGCAGAGCCGCTTGATCCAGATGCGTTGCAGGGAATCCTGAATTCCTGTTCTGGAGGAATATCCGGGAAACAACTTACATGGGGAAAACCCGATTCAGACAGTAATTTACAAAATGGCCAAAATGTTCAGGGAGGAACCGGTGCAGAAGGCAGTGCGGGTAACTCCTGGAATCGCACAGATGCATACGGAGATAATGGAAACAGCTGGAGTGATACAGGTATTTCAGAAAACAGAAGGAATCCGCAGAGCAGTACAGATGGATATGGAGATAACAGAAATAACTGGGGTAATACAGGTGCATCAGGAAATGAGAGAAAAAGATGGAATGGAGCCAACACAGCCGGCAATGACAGAAAAGCAGCCGGGGCTGCTGCAAAGGCTGGGACTGCTAAAACTGCAGGTGGTGCGGCAGCCAAATTTGCGGGAATTAAAATTGCGGCACTGATTCTGGCAGGATCTCTGGGTGCCGGAGGTATTACATATGGTATTGTGAGAAATGCGGATACCTTGCCGTTTGTCCATGAGCAGAAAGTTAAAGATACTTCTGATTCTGCAAAAGGAAAAACGTCTTCCGGTTCAGAGAAGAAATCGGGTACAAAAACGACAACAGGAACTGAAAAAACGACTGACACAAAGAACTCAGCAGATTCAAATACTGCATCCAACGCAGATAAAACTTCAAATACAAAGAAGTCTGCGGATTCAAACGGAACACAGCAGAATGCCCAGAATCCACAGACAGAATCCGCAGTCACACCAGAACCAACGGCCATACCGGAACCAACGGCCACACCAGTGCCGGCAGAAAATCCAAGTAATTATCAGGATATGCCGGAATATGCCAAATATGCATCTTTTATCCAGAATCTCTGTGCAAATACAGCTGGAACTACAGAGATAGCATTGTACGATATTGATGGGGATGGAATCCGGGAACTGATATTTTCTCATGGAACCTGTGAGGCAGACTGGATCAATGATGTTTACACTTTGGAAAATGATACAAATGTAATTTCTATTGGAAGTATCGGAAGCCATGTAGGACTTTATACGGCACCGGACGGAAATGGAATTTATTCTCAGTTTGGACATATGGGATACGAGAAAATAGATCGTTTTACCAAAAACGGAAATGCACTTAATGAGGAAAACATTGCGACCACAGATGTTGGCTCAGGAGAATACACAACCTTTGACAGAGAAATCAAATTAATTCCTGTTTCGGAACTTGGTGGTGGTCAGCAGGATCAGAATGGAGATTCGCAGGAAGTGGAAGGATTGGATTTGATTGCGGGAACGTGGTATACCTGGGGAGGAGATCCTTATCATTTTAAAGCGGTGATTTCAGGAAATACAATAAAAAAATATGGTCCTGGTGCAACAGAGCCGTCTTTGGAAGAAACGATCAGTGAAGTGATAAAAACCGATTACGGCTACTATTATTTGGTGCACTATGGATTTGGTGATGCGGGATATCGATATGAAGTAAATGATCCGGAAAATTTGTTATCAGTCGGTGCTGATCCATATAGTACAGAGGGATTTAGTGGTACTGATAGTTTTTGCAGAAATAAAGATTTTAACTGAAATAAGTAAGCCTTGCGAGGGTGCAAAAAGCAATAGGCAGCAGTTTAAAAAGCACATACAGGGATTCGCTCCCCTGATATGTGCTTTTTTTCAAAAAATTTCTTTTTTCTTAAAACCTGTACATCATGGTGATCGTCTATAAAGTGAAGGAGGTAAAAAAGGTAAAATCCAGGAAGATACTTAAAAACGATGAGAGAAAAAGGAGCATTTTTATGAATAAGAAATGGAAAAGAACAACAGTACTTGGCGGGTTAGCAGTGATTGTGATGGTCATTTTGAGGAGAAGAAAAAAACAATTGAAATTGAGCGAAAACAATATTAAAATTGTACGTGAAAAGAAGAAAAAACGACAATAAAACAGAAAAATGAGGCATATTCGACAATATAAACGACATAATTGTAGAAACCCCAATTATGAAAAAAGTAAATTCGTAAGATATTTATAATATCATATAAGACTTGCTTCATTTAACCAAATCAAGAAAGTCCCCTGCGGGGTTGTGAGAAGCAACAAGCAGAGGCTGGGATTTGTTGAACAGAGTTTTTTATATAAAAATGAACGGAAGAACAACGGGAGGAGAAATATGAGGTGCGTGAAATGTGGACAGGAACTTCCCGATGATGCAAATTTTTGCAGAAGATGTGGAAGTCCTACCATAAGAAATATGTCTTACCTGGTTCAGAAGGCGAGGGAGAATGACCAGGAAGCGCTTACAGAAATATATAAGATCAGCAGTCCGGCAGTTTATAAAACGATACGGGTTTTGATAAAAGATGAAGATACGGTTTATGATATCCTGCAGGATACATATGTGAAGGCATTTACCAGGCTGGATCAGCTTCAGAATCCGGATAAACTGATCCCCTGGCTGAAAATGATCGCCAACAATCTTGCAAAAGACTGGCTGAAGAAATCAAAACCGATGTTTTTTACAGATATATACGGTGGAGAAGAGCTGGAAGATATCCCTTTTGAGGAGTCCATAGAGGATGTCAGGTCAGAGCTGAATCCTGAGATGGCTATGGATCAGCAGGAAGCAAAGCGTCTTGTAATGGAGATTCTGGACCATCTGCCAGAAGATCAGCGAGTGGTTATCGGTATGTTTTATTACGAGGAGATGTCCGTGAAAGATATCGCGCAAACTCTCGGAGTCAGTGAAAATACCGTAAAAAGCCGACTGTCATATGGGCGCAGAAAAATAAAAGAGCAGGTTCTGGATCTGGAGAAACGTGGAACGAAACTTTACAGTGTTGCACCGTTTGTATTTTTCCTGTATCTGCTTGGAAAAGCCGACAAAGTATCAGCAGAACCGATGGCGCAGAAAGCTTTGCCGGATGTTATGCAATCCTATTTCAGGGAGATATCCGGACATACTGCATCTCAGGCAGGGGCTGCTGGAAGCAGTTGGGGAAATAGTAGCAGAAACCCAGGAACGGGAAGTCTTAACCCTGGTCAGGCCGGATCAACAGGAACACCGTCAGGGCCTGGATTGTCTGGACCGGGGCATGCAGGATCAAATGCAGGCGAATGGGCATCAAATGCGGCACATACAGCAGCCTCGACCTCATCAAAGGCGGCAGGAACCATAACAGGAACTGCTGCGAAACATGCAGGGCTGAAAATTGCGGCAGTGATCCTGGCAGGCTCTCTGGGGGCAGGCGGCATCACCTATGGAGTTGTAAGAAATATAGATAAACTGCCATTTGTTCATCAACAGGAACCGCAGGAAAAAGAAACAGCAGAGACGCAGAAAGAAGAACAGGCAGAACCTGAAGAAACTCCGAAAGCAACCCAGGCAGCAGAAGCCGACGATAAGGCAGAGGAGAAGTCTTCGGAAAAAGAGGAGAAAAAGCTTTCAGAGGAAGAACTTTACCGGACATTTTATGATGGATATGTAGAAGATGAGAATCTTCAGGTGATCCAGGATGGTTATGTGGCGGATTATGATTTCAATACAGGTTATGCAAATGATCTGCTGTTAAGCGCTGCGATGGAAGATTTCGGAGGAAATGGAAATAAAGAACTGCTTCTGATCCGGACCAGGGCGAAGGAAAAAGATGAGAACAGCAGTAATTATACAGATGTAGAACGACCGTTATATATGGAACTTTATGGGATTGATGATCAAAAAGTAACCTTGAGGAAGGAACTGGAGATCCCGGATACAGATCTGAATACATATGGAGACAGTATTGAAGAGAAGCTTGAACTGCGAAAAAAAGAAGGTTCTTATTATCTATACAGATCTGGACGATGGTCACCGAGTCATGGGGCAAGTGATTATCTGGACACTTTTATAAAAATGTCAGAAACCGACATGGTACAGGAGTGTAACCTCAGATGGTGTTTTGGAGCTACTTATGGAACATGCCAGATCAATGGACGGGATTTTTATACCGGTAATAAAGATTCGGATATGCAGCAGATTGAGAATCAGCTTGAAGTTTACGGGATGAATGGCGGTCAGGAATTAACCGGCCCATATTTATTGGATTTTAACAGATGGGCAGACTCGGACGCACAAACGTACAGTCAGCGAGATAACGCAATATTACAGAACTGTTTTGCTATGCAGTCTGCACAGTCGGCAGTCGTCTCACCGACATTTACCCCAATACCAACTATTGAGATACCGCAGGAAGAAACTGGGGTTACGGAATATTATTTTACAGTATTACGTCCAAAATACAGTGAGGGAAGCACTTTGCCATGGACAACACAGGTGGATTATAATGCGGATGATGACACACTTACTTTTTACGCAACATTTAGGAAGTCGGATAAAAGCTCATTTGTATACGATGAAGCAATAGAGGTGTCGTATGGTCAGAGAACGTTCCAGCTGACTCCGGATACAAAATATTTATATAATGAAACAGATGAACAGGTTGCCAGACCAAAAGAAGATGCTGTGAATACCTGTGTAAGAGTAAATGGTTTGCAATTGTTAATAAAAGTCGTCGATGGAAACGTAGAATCCATGACATTTTCTTCATAAAAAACAAAAATTTTTTTCATCCCCCTAAAACCTTCCCTTTCCCTGAATCGTCTAATAATCAGAAAGGGAGGAAAACAGGCGGGGAATTGCAGCATACAGGGAAAGCTGCCAGAAGAGGATATGATAAAAAAATCATATACATTAAAAAAGAGAAAAGGAGAGAGAAACTATGGTATGTAAACATTGTGGAACTCAGAATCCGGACAGTTCTACATTCTGCCAGGGATGTGGAGCGAAACTTGGAGGCTCCGGTACAGCCGGAAGCAATGGCGCCGGAGGAAATAATTCTTATGGCGGAAACACCGCAGGCTTTAATGGAAGCACCGGAGGTTATGCAGGAAATAACGGAGGATTCCAGGGAGGCAATTACAATCAGAACAGTAATTTCAACAGATCACAGTTACCGAACACCGCTTCTATCCCGGAAGAATATCAGCCAATTTCCATGTGGGGATATTTTGGATATGAACTTCTGTTTTCTATCCCGCTGGTAGGATTTATCCTTCTTCTGGTATTTTCGTTTGGCGGAACAAAGAATAAGAACCTGAAGAATTTTGCCCGTTCTTATTTCTGCTTTATGATTGTGATCATTGTTCTTTCCATTATTTTCCTGGGAAGTACGATAGGCGCTGCATTGAGTTATATGTAATTAATATGAAATAATATAAAATCTGGTGTAATGTCGGTGGTTAACTGGAGGTGGGCGAATTCTCCTGCCTGCAAACCCCCGGCATATGTCAGATATAATTTCCGTAGACAGAATAAAGGACACATACATATGAACGGTGAATTAAAAGATTTTGTCCTGAGAAAACAGGATGAACATACAAAAAACCTGGCATTATTTAAAACATTTGAAAGAATACGGTATTTTGGAAAAAACGTATTCATCATAGGCGGTATAGACGATCCGGATGACAGTGACTTAAGCGGACCAATTGAAAAGGTCATACATGTGGCTATCCTGCTGGCCTGTCTGTTACTGATCGGTGGAAAGTATTGGATCATAAAGGCACTTATCGTATATGCATTGATTCATTATATTCTGCAGAAACTGGGAAAATATTTCATTGATACTTATAAAGAAAAGCTGGATGAAATTGCAAAAGAATGTCAGGAAAGACTGAACAGTTTCTGTCAGGAACAATATCAGAAATATGAAATTGTATGGGGCAATGAATATGGTGAAATTTTATTTGATGGTCTGATGATAAAAAACGGATGTTTTGAAGCAGACCTGGGAGTGGAATGTGGCCCAATTGATATTTATTGCTTAAGTGATACAGTTGCCGGTGAGCGATATAAAGCAGAAAAAGCACAGAAATATCCAAATGGAAATAATGTGTACATTGATATGAAAAAGAATATTGCATCAACAGAGTTTAATAAAAAAATGGGTGTTCTTACATTACCGGAAAAAGAACATGAATGCATGAAATTTTTATCGACATCCTGTCAGCTTGCTATCGTGCAGGCAGCAGGAAATAATATAGTGAGAGAAATCCATATCTGGCAGGGAAAACTTCATATAACGATGATGCAGGCTTTTGGGCGTGCGGATGTAAATATTGCAGTATATGCAGAAAATGCGATCGTAAATGCATTTGGAGCAGTTGAGTATTCCTGCAGCCAGATACAGCATCAGGAAGAACTGGTACGCTCCTGTTATCAAAGCTTAACTGAATAAACTGCGGAGCAGTTATTTGGCCATGCAGTGAATGCATATGATTTTATCTGCCTGATACAGGAAGTAAATACATGAATACAAAGCGGAATAAGAATAATATCTGCTTTATAAATAAAAGAAAAGGGAGGATCTATGATGTATTTTTTAATTATTGTCGCTGCGATCGCAGTATACGTTATCATGACAAGAAACAAATTTAATGAGCTTCAGCAGATGATCAAAAACGGAGTATCTGATATTGGAGTACAGAGTGAAGCATTGGACAGAACTCTGGATAAACTGATCGATATTGCCAGAAACGGTTATCAGAAAGAAATCGAAGGTATTGCACAGCTGACAGCAAAAGACAAACTTGACAGACTGTTATTCCTCGGACAGAAATATCCGGATCTGAAAAGTATTGGAGAATATTCCGCGATTGCCAGAAAGTCGGAAATGCTGGATAAGAACCTCACCGCAGCCCGTCAGCTGGTAAACGGAAATATCCGTGAATATAATACAGCGATCAATAACTTCCCTGGAACCATCGTTGCATCTATGTTTGGTTTCAAAGAAGAAGCGTTCATTGATGCGGAAAATTACGAAAAGAATAAATCACTTGAAAGAAGAAACCTGGATCTTACAAAATAATTTTGAACGAATCAATCAGTCAGACAGCGAATATGGATGCGTTTATATGTCTGACTGGCACAGGAGAGAAATATGAATTGCAAAAAGTGTGGTGCAGAAAATGTTGATGGCGCAAAATTTTGCTGCAAATGTGGAAGTCCGTTAGACACCCCTGAAAAGAACACAAAGATAAATTTTTCAGATATAAATGTAGAAAAAATATTATCCAATGATAAGATACCGAAACAGGTAAAGGACATTATAAATAAAATCATGCAGCTTCCCAGAAAGGTTCTGATTGGAGCAGTAGCAGGAATTGTTGTTCTGATCGTACTGATCGGAGCTGTTCGCAGTCACGGCAGGACAATAGATCTGAATAAATATCTGACCATTAATACCAGCGGTTATAATGGATATGGATCAGTCACGGCAGAGGTTGACTGGGATTCTTTTGAGGAAAAGTATGACTCTAAAATTTCATACAAAAAGAAAAACCTCCTGAATAAGCTGGAAAGGTTCTTATGGGATGACCGTTCTCCAATGAATTTTCTGGAAGGAAACGTAAGTGTAAGTATCGAGAATGATGGAACTTATTTTTCCAACGGAGATAAGGTGGCATATACATGGAATGTCAGTGATGATCTTCAGGGAGCTCTGAATTATAAGCTCAAATATAAAGATGGTACCATAAAGGTTTCCGGACTTGAAGATGCGAAAAAAGTTGATGTTTTTGACGATGTATCTGTGGATTTTGAAGGACAGGAACCGGAAGGCACGGCTACCATGACTTATCAGGGAAATGAACTGGATGATTCTTATTTTCAGTATGAGCCTTCAGAGGGCCTAAGTAATGGAGATAAAGTTACCGTAACACTGAGCGAGGAAGGAGTTGCAAGTCTGACCCGGGATTATGGTGAAGTGCCGGAAGAGACAGAGAAAGAATATACAGTTTCCGGTCTTGTATGTCCACTTAAGAGCCTGAATCAGATTGACGATGATTCCATGAAAACTTTAAAGAAGCAGGCAGAAGATGTTTACGCTTCTTATATGGGACAAAACTGGGATGAGACATCTACTCTGGAATCTCTTACATATCTTGGAGATTATCTGCTGACAGACAAAAATGACAGTGATGGAAATATTTTGTATCTGGTATATAAGGCAGAGATAAGAAGCCAGTATTCTGACGAAGAAGATGGTGATACAGATACTACTGATGATATTTACTGGTACATCAGCTACAGCAATGTGATGCTAAGTGACGAGGGCTTACAGCTGGATCTTGTGGATTACAGAACGCCAGGCGAAACTACGGAAGTAGAAGGCAAGGGATATAACTGGAGTTATTATGGATATGATTCTCTGGATTCTCTCTATAAAGATGTAGTCACATCAAATATGGATGTATATAATCATGAAGATAACGTAGAAGACAAATAACAGACAAAAATCAGGGGATTGCTTAAATGCAATCCCCTGAAATCGTATATATTGAAAATTATTTCGCTTCTGTCTCAGCGCCTTCAGCATCCTCGTCTTCTTCAGGAGTAGCTTCGTACTCACCGATGTGAACAACAACCGCATCCTCAGGTGTGATGAAATGAACCTGTTTGCCTTCCGGAATCGGGAGATCTTTTACATGGATGTCACGGACATCAGCAGGATAGCCATTGAAGTCGATGACGATGGTATCCAGCAGGTTGGCTGGATCTGCTTTATAGTGGATTTCCTCCATCTCCTGTTCAACAATACCCTGAACCAGTTCTGTATGCTCCAGTTTGACAGCTACGGTTGTGGATACTTTTTCACCAGCAACCAGTGCCTGGAAGTCCAGAGCCATCAGCTGTTTCTCAATTGGATTATAATCGATATTCTTTACCAGGGCATCTACTTTTTCGCCTTCGATGTCCAGATAAATCTGAGTTCCTTCTTTATTTGCTTTAATGAATTTCGCAGCCTCGGCAGCGTCAAACTGAAGTGCTACCGGCTCTTTCATTTCTTTTCCACTAAGAATTCCTGTGACGTAACCCTCACGTCTTAATTTTTTAGCCTTTACATTTGGGTTTCTCTTCTCTGCTTTCAATGTGATCATGTCAAATTCCTCCTCCTGATGCATGGATTCCGGTAATGTTGCTGTTCGCGCTGTTCGCAGTAACACGAATTCTGCATTTCTTTTTTGACTGTGATTATTATAGCACTTCTCGACCGAAGTGGCTAACAAAAAGTTAGAAAATTTAAGAGAAATATTTTGTATTGTTTGACTTATACACGAAACTTCAATAGTAAAATTAGACAAAAACATAGCTGAGATTTGAGATTTTACAGAAAAAATTAAAACAACATGAAAAATTGCACAAATCAAGCGGCGATGAAAGCCCCAAAATTGCCATTTATTTTGTATAGAAATGAGTGATGAATACAAAATCTGATTTATTTTCTGACCCAGGAATGGAAAAATGAGGCGAGAGTCCATGTTTCGGACATGATTGGCGAGAATTGTTCTAATTAATGCAATAGACCAGTACAGATCAGGAACAGGATTCTGAAGAATACGGTCGAAATTTTACCCAGGAGAAAGAATTTAACGGAATTGCATATAATTCCCGAAATAATTTAACACACAATTCACAAACCCTTAGCGCAGCTACGATATCTGAACATCCGGAAAACTTCTATACTAAGAACCATGCGAGCGAGGAGAGAAGAGAAAGGAGATAAGTGATGTCAGAAATTGCACTTAGAAATGTATGTAAGCAATTTGATTCGGAACATTACGGTATAAAGGATTTTAATCTTGATATACATGACAAGGAATTTGTGATCTTCGTAGGTCCGTCCGGATGCGGAAAATCCACAACTTTGCGGATTATTGCAGGCCTGGAGGAAATCACAGACGGTGAACTGTGGATTGACGGAGAACTTTCCAATTATCTGGAACCAAAGGAAAGAGGAATGTCCATGGTGTTCCAGAACTATGCCTTATATCCAAACATGACTGTTTATGGAAATATGGCATACGCCCTGAAGATCCGCAAAATGCCAAAAGATGAGATCGATAAAAAAGTCCACGAGGTGGCAAAGATCCTGGAGATCGAGCAGCTTCTTGACCGGAAACCGGCAGCTCTTTCCGGTGGTCAGAAACAGAGAGTTGCCATCGGAAGTGCCATTATCCGGAAGCCGAAAGCTTTCCTGATGGATGAGCCTCTTTCCAACCTGGATGCGAAACTCCGTGCACAGATGCGTGTGGAGCTTGTGAAATTACATAAACAGCTGGATACCACCATTATTTACGTAACACACGACCAGACAGAGGCCATGACTCTTGGGACTAAGATCGTGGTCATGAAAGACGGCCTGATCCAGCAGGTGGGTGCACCACAGAGTATTTATGACAATCCGGTAAATCTTTTTGTAGCAGGCTTCCTTGGTTCCCCGTCCATGAACTTTTTCCAGTGTACAGTGAAAGCAGAAGAAAACAACCGTACAGCCCTTCTTCTGGATGATGCAAAAACTGTGAAAAAAGTTTATCTGGATGGCACCAGAGGAAAACAGATCGCAGACAGATATAACGGCAGACACGTGATCCTGGGAATCCGTCCGGAAGATATCTACGAAATTGAAGAGGCGAAAAAACTCGGAATTGAAAATGACAGCGTAGATGTGGACGAACCTGTAGTAAACCGGGAAATGCTTGGAGCGGAAGTGATCCTCTATTTTGATGAGCAGGGCAAAACCCTGGCAGTCCGCCTGAATCCGGAGAACCAGACCAAGGTCGGCGAAAAAGTTTCCTTATATTTTGACATGGATAAAGCCCATGTGTTTGATCCGGAAACCGAAGAGAATCTTTTTTACAGGGAGGAAAAATAATCATGGGAAACAACAGCAAAAGTAAGATCACACCGTACTTATACCTGGTACCCTGTATGCTGATCTTCGGAATTTTCCTGTTTTATCCGTTTGTAAAAACAATCTATTTAAGTCTTTACAAAACAAACAAAATGGGACAGGCAAAACTGTACGTTGGCCTGGACAACTATAAGGAACTGCTTCAGTCCGCATCCTTTATCAACAGTCTGAAAGTGACACTGATCTTTGTTCTGATCGTGGTGATCGGCGGCATGCTTCTTGGCCTGATCGCTGCAGTACTCTGTAACAAAGCATTTCCGGGAATCCGGGTGTTCAGTACTTCCTATGCGCTTCCAATGGCCATCGCATCTAGCTCTGCGGCAATGATCTTCCAGATCATGCTTCATCCGGCAGTTGGTATTGTAAACAAGCTTCTGGGACTTGATATCAACTGGCTGAACGATCCGAAGACCGCACTGATCTGTGTGGCAATTCTTACAGCCTGGCTGAACAGCGGAATCAATTTCCTGTATTTTTCCGCAGGTCTTGGAAACATTGACGAGACCATTTATGAGAGAGCTTCTGTAGATGGAGCCAGCAGTGTGCAGCAGTTTTTCAGCCTGACACTTCCAGGGCTTTCTCCGATCATGTTTTATACACTGGTAGTAAATATTATTCAGGCCTTCCAGTCTTTTGGACAGATCAAGATCCTCACAGAAGGCGGACCTAATGAATCCACCAATGTTATTGTCTATTCCATTTACAGGGACGCATTTTTCAACTACCGGTTTGGAAGTGCGGCAGCCCAGTCTGTAATCCTGTTTATAATCATTATGATCATCACACTGATCATGTTCCGTATTGAAAAGAAGGGAGTAAATTACTGATGAGTCAGATGGAAAATGTGGCAGTTCCCGCTGTGGGAAATCTGTCAAAAGAAGAACTTCTGAAGCTGAAAGAAGCCATGAATGCAAAAGCACTCACAAAGAGAAGAGCAAGAACCGCCCTTCGTGTGGCTGCCAATGTGGTGTTCGCGATTCTGATCCTGCTTCCTTTGCTTTATGCGATCAGTATTGCGCTGATGCCTTCCAATGAACTGTTTACAACAGAGTTGAATCTCTTTCCCAAAAATCCGACCTTTTCCAACTTTATCAATGCATTCCGTACCGTTCCGCTTCTCCGTTTCATTTTGAATTCCTTTATCATGGCGGGATGCATTACCATCGGACAGATCATTACCTGTTCTCTTGCTGCTTTTGCGTTTTCTTTCCTGGAATTCAAAGGAAAAGGTATTCTCTTCATGGTTGTGATGGCGACTATGATGGTTCCAGGAGAGGCAACGATCATTTCCAACTACCTGACCGTATCAAGCTGGGGCATGCTGGATACTTACCAGGTGCTGATCGTGCCTTATCTTACATCTGCAATGGGAATTTTCCTGTTCCGTCAGTTTTACATGACTTTCCCGATCTCACTGTATGAATCGGCAAAACTTGACGGCTGCAGCAATCTGAAGTTTATCGTAAAGATTCTGCTTCCGCTGACAAAATCCGCCATCGGAGCCATGGCAGTGTACACCTTCATCAATGCATGGAACATGTACATGTGGCCACTTCTTGTGACAGGTTCCAACAATATGCGAACCGTTCAGATCGGCATCAGCATGCTGGACAGCGTAGATTCCCAGTCCATCACCCTGATGATCGCAGGTGTTGTCATGATCATCATCCCGTCCATTTCCATCTTTATCATTGGACAGAAACAGCTGATCCGTGGAATGTTCTCCGGAGCAGTCAAAGGCTGATACCGGAGAGAACAATAAACCCGGAGCACTTTTTCCACAGGGGAAAAGATATTGCAGTGCTGCAAGGCCTGCAGTTCATCTTATATAGAAAGAAGAAAGAAAAAGAGAAAATTTTTCAAGAGGAGAAAAAAGTTATGAAGAAAAAAATCATCGCAGCATTTCTTACCGCAGCAATGACGATCGGGTCACTTTCCGGAGTGACTGTATTCGCCGCAGATGCCGGCACAGATGAAAACGTGGAGATGGCAGATGCTTCCGATGTAGACGGAACAACCATTACTTTCTGGCATTCCATGGGTGGTGTCAATGGCGAGGCGATTGATACACTGGTAAAAAAATTCAACGATGAGAACAAATATGGAATTACGGTAGATGCTCAGTATCAGGGCGAGTATGATGATTCCCTGAACAAACTGAAAAGTGCACAGATCGGAAACATGGGTGCGGATCTTGTACAGGTATATGAGATCGGAACAAGATTTATGATCGATTCCGGATGGATCGTTCCCATGCAGCAGATGGTAGACGCAGACAATTATGATGTATCTGAGATTGAGCCGAACCTGGCTGCTTACTACACTATCGACAATGAGCTTTATTCCATGCCGTTCAACTCATCCACACCGATCATGTATTACAATAAGGATATGTTTGACAAAGCAGGTATCACAGAAGTTCCGGACAGCCTGGAAGGAATCGGCGAGATCGGACAGGATCTTCTGGAAAAAGGCGGCGCAGGTGAAGTAATGTCTCTTGGAATCTACGGATGGTTCTTCGAGCAGTTCATCGGAAAACAGGGCCTTGAATATGCAAACAACGGAAACGGAAGAAAAGACGCAGCTACTGCTGTAGCATTCGATGAGAACGGTGCTGCAAAGAACATCCTTACCGCATGGAAAGACCTTAACGACAAAGGTTTCGCACCGATCGTTGGAAAAGGCGGCGATGCAGGACTTGCAGATTTCTCCGCAGGAAAAGCAGCTATCACACTTGGTTCCACAGCTTCCCTGAAACAGATCCTTCAGGATGTAAACGGAAAATTTGAGGTTGGTACCGCATATTTCCCGAAGATCAAATCCAGCGACGAGGGTGGTGTTTCCATCGGTGGTGCATCTCTCTGGGCATTGAACAACAACGATCCGAAAAAACTTCGTGCAACATGGGAATTTGTAAAATTCCTTATTTCTCCGGAATCTCAGGCTTACTGGAACGCACAGACCGGATACTTCCCTGTAACTGTAAAAGCTCAGGACGAACAGGTATTCAAGGACAATGTTGAGAAATATCCACAGTTCCAGACAGCGATTGACCAGCTTCATGATTCTTCCGCAGACTATGTAGGTGCTCTGTTAAGCGTATTCCCGGAGGCGAGAGCTACTGTGGAATCCGAGATCGAGAGCATGCTCAACGGAAAAGAAGATGTGGATACAGCTGTGAAGAACATGGCAGATTCCATCAACAAATCCATCGAAGAGTATAATCTGGTGAATGAATAATCGCAAAAAGCGCGGAAATTGAAAAAGAAAAATAAATATTAACAGTCAAAAATCCCTGGAAAAATTCCGGGGATTTTTGCCATATTTACAGAGAAAAACGGTGCGAACGGAAAATATCAGAATAAAAATCAGAGGAATCTCTGGACGTAAGAGTATATATTGGCTATAATGGTATGGTTAATAACAACTCCTAAGGAAGGGAGAAAAAATCTGTGAACAGAAGTAAAAGAGAAGATTATAAAAGATTTGTGGTGTTTTGTCTGGCGAGTCTGATCATTATTGCGCAGACAGCAATCTTTGCTTATGTGTGGTATGATTTTTACAGCAGCCTGATCCTGAAACCATTCTGGAGAAAAGGTAACTGGGTGCTGATCCTGATCTATGCACTGATCTATCTGATGTTTGCCAAGCTTTACGGAGGATTGAAGGTAGGCTATCTGAAAAGGATCGACGTGTTTTATTCGCTGACTTTGGCAAGTATCTGTACCAATGTTGTAACGTATTTTCAGATCACTCTGATCAACCGCTGGTTCCTTGCAGCCGGTCCTATCATAGAAATGACGCTGGTCCAGATTGTAGTAACCATCCTCTGGATCTGGGGAAGCCGCTTTATTTATTCCAGACTGTACGGAGCCAGAAGACTTCTGGTTATCTACGGTGACCGTGATCCCGGAGATGTCATCCACAAGATGAACACCCGAAAGGATAAATACGATATCAGCGGCAAGGTACACATCCGCGAAGGAGAAGAGAAGATCCACGCCATGATGGAAGATTATGAAGGCGTGATCATCTGGGATCTTCCGTCCCAGATCCGAAACAAGTATCTGAAATACTGTTTCTCTCATTCCATCCGCTGTTACATGAGCCCGAAGATTTCTGATATCATTCTGTTGGGAACGGACCGGATCCACCTGTTTGATACCCCGCTTCTGATGTGCAGAAACCAGGGACTTTCCATGGAGCAGCGCGCAGCGAAGAGACTTCTGGATATTGTTGTTTCCGGCCTTGGAATTATTGTATCTTCCCCGATCATGCTGATCATTGCCATTGCGGTGAAAGCCTATGATGGCGGCCCGGTATTTTATCTTCAGGATCGTCTCACTTATAGGGGAAAAGAGTTCCGTATCCGGAAATTCCGAAGCATGTGTGTGGATTCCGAGAAGAACGGAGCACGTCTTGCATCCAAACATGACTCCCGTATCACACCGGTGGGACATGTTCTCCGTAACCTGCATCTGGATGAACTTCCGCAGCTGTTTAATGTATTTGCGGGAGATATGTCTCTGGTAGGCCCACGCCCGGAACGAGATATGATCATGCAGGAATACGAGCAGGAGATCCCGGAATTCCATTACCGTCTTAAGGTAAAAGCAGGACTGACCGGTTATGCACAGGTCTATGGCAAATATAACACCACACCGTACGACAAGCTGAAACTGGACCTGTTCTATATTGAGAATTATTCATTCCTTCTGGACATCAAGCTTCTGTTTATGACTGTGAAGATCTTTTTCCAGAAAGAAGTATCCGAAGGTGTGGATGACGATCAGAAGAATGCCCTGAAAGATTCACAGGATAAATAGGAAATAATACGAAATCAAAAAGTGCGTGTCAGGCTGGTTCTGGCGCGCATTTTGTAAATAAAGAAAAGGGAGGTCGTTTTTATGGAAAAACCACTGGTTTCTGTGATCATGCCGGTTTATAACGGTGAGAAATATATTGGAAAAGCAATCGAGTCCGTGCTGGCACAGAACGTTCCAATAGAACTTCTTGTCATTGATGACTGCTCCACAGACAAAACAGAACTTACCGTAATGAAATATATGGACAGCGGAAATATCCGTTATATCCGAAATAAAGAAAATATGGGAGCCGCCCGTTCCAGAAACCGGGGAGTAAAAGCTTCAAAAGGAAAATACATTGCCTTTCTGGATGCGGATGACTGGTGGGAAAAGGGCAAGCTGGAAGCACAGGTAAAGACGATGGAGCTTACCGGATGTGATATCTGTTCTACCGGGAGAGAGCTGATGCAGCCGAATGGACACACCACAGGGAAATACATCCCGGTAAAAGAACGTATTACCTATCATGATCTTCTGAAACATAACAGCATTAACTGCTCGTCTGTGCTTCTTAAGAGAGAAGATGCCCTTGCGTTTCCGATGACTCACGATGACAGTCACGAAGACTATATTACCTGGCTGAAGATCCTTCGGAGAGGCGGTTTTGCAGTGGGGATCAATAAACCGTATCTGAAGTACCGGCTCAGCGAAGGGGGAAAATCCAGAAACAAACTGAAATCTGCCGCAATGACTTATCAGGTGTATCGTTATGTCGGATATGGACGTCTGAAAAGCCTGCTCTTTTTTATTTCCTATGCAGTTCACGGAGTATGGAAATACCGTTAAAAACAGGGATTACAGGGAAAAAAATATCGTCCTGTATAGTTTTGGAAATGGAGAATAATTGTGGCAAATATTAATTTTTTATTTCCAAATTCATAAAGGTATGTTATTATTTATTCATACTTTCATCAAAATTAAGTAAGAATCTCTGACCTGATGAAGGAACAGAGGGAATTATCAGTAAGAATATTACAAGGTGGAAACAAATGAAACAGAGAATGGAAAGTCAGGGGGTACCATATTCCTACCTGGTTGATAACATTAAAGTATTATTGATTTTTCTTGTTGTATTTAACCATCTGATCGCTTTTCAGCTGGTTAAAGTGGACGTTGTAGTGCGTTATGTATGGTATGCCATTACTATTTTTCATATGCCTGCATTTGTATTTATGTCCGGATATCTGTCCAAGAAGCCGCAGGATGTGCTGAGGAATGTGAAGAATCTTCTGATTCCTTATATTCTTGGATACAGCCTGAACTGGTATGCATATATCTGGCTCGGCAAGAGTATGGATTATGAGCTGCTTCGCCCGTCTGGCACGGTTATGTGGTATGTGCTGGCATTATTTGCATACAGACTGACTATTGAAGCACTGGGTAAGGTGCGTTTTATTGTGCCGATAAGTATTATTTTTGCGTTATGGGCAGGAACAAGACCGGAATTTACAACATATCTTTCTACTTCAAGGATTGTTGTATTTTTTCCTTTTTTTGTGGCAGGCTATCTGTGGAAGAGTGATTATACCAAGATTGTCCGTAAGTTCAAGGGAAAATGGGTTCTGGTGCCGATTTCGGGACTGCTTCTGTACGGAATCCCGAATTTTATGATCGCCAATGAAATGCCGGTTGATATCCTCAGAGGTAATCACTCTTATCAGGTATCGGGAATGGATGATGTCACTGGAATGCTGATCCGTCTTCTGATGTATCTGGTATCTTTTGTGCTGGTCCTTACTTTTCTGGCACTGATGCCGGACAGGAAGCTGCCGATCACCTTCGTGGGAAGAAATACCATGGGTATTTACTTCTTCCATTATCCGATCATGATCGTGTTAAATGGTCTGCTTCTTCTCAGCATCCCGCAGACATTGAATGTATGGGCACTGTTCGGAATTTCCTGGCTGTTTGTGCTGATTCTCGGAAGTGCGCCGGTTTCCTTCATTTACAATGGCATCCTGAAGCTTCTGACTTTTATCCTGTTTAAGAAAGAAAAACAGGTCCAGGATGAAGGACTGGAGGAAGAATACGACGAAGAAGACGACTATGAGATCATGCGTAAGAGAAAGAAAGCGATCGAAGAGCTGGCTGCAACACTGGAGGAAGAGACAGAGGATGCCGGAGATCCTCAGGAGTTTCAGGAGCTTCAGGATGCACTGGAAGAAGAGAATGACAGTGCGGAAGAGTTTTTTGATGAAGAAGATTTTTATGTGGAAGAGGACATGCTGACGGGAAAGAAAGATCAGAAAGAGCAGGACGTATAATGAAAAGAGTCATTACTTATGGTACTTTTGATCTGTTCCATCAGGGACATTATAATATTCTGAAGAGGGCAAGAGAGCTGGGAGATTATCTGATCGTGGGAGTCACCAGCGAGAGTTATGATATTGAACGCGGTAAGCTGAATGTTCAGGACAGCCTCCTGAAAAGGATTGAGAATGTCCGGAAAACAGGTTTTGCAGATGAGATCATTGTAGAGGAATATCAGGGACAGAAACTCAGCGATATCACCAAGTATAATATTGACCTTCTGGTTGTCGGATCGGACTGGCGCGGGAAGTTTGATTATCTTAAGAACTACTGCCAGGTGGTTTATCTGGAACGGACCAAGAATATTTCCAGCACCAAACTGAGAAGTGAGGGAACCATTTACCGTGTAGGCATTATAACTGATGATGCGGAAGATAATGGAATGGTTCTGGAATCCAAATTTGTAAGCGGGCTTCATGTGGAGAGTGTTTACTCAGAGGATATTTTTGTTGCCCGGGAGTTCTGTGACAGATATGAACTGGACTCTTATGGTACAGATTACGGGGAATTCCTGAACGGTCTGGATATCATCTATATTAAATCCGGTCTGAAAAACAGGGCGGCTTATATAAGGCATGCACTGGAGCAGAATAAATATGTGATCAGTGACACGCCGATGACGCTGGCTCCGGGGGAAATGGAAGAACTGTTCGCACTTGCGAAAGAACACAGGGTAGTTCTTGTGGAAAGGCTTACCCTTGTTTATCTGCGCGCTTTTACACAGCTTGTATGGCTTACACATGGTGCGCTGGTAGGAGATGTGATCGCTGTAAAGTGTGCGGTTTCCCAGGATGATTTTGAAGGCGGCAAGACATTTAACGAGACAGTAAGCCAGGCGCTCTGTGCATGCATCAAGCTTCTTGGCAGCAATTATCTGGATGTGAATACCAATGCTGTGAAGGGAAATAACGGAGAATTTATTTATGATATGATCACTGTCCGTTATCCGAAAGCACTGGCGACCATAGAGATCGGAACAACGGTTGATGTGGAGAATGAGCTTGCGATCATCGGAACCAGAGGCCGCATTACAGTGCCCAATGACTGGTGGAATACAGGATATTTTGAAGCGAAAGTGGAAGGTCAGGAGTTTCTGAAACGATACAGCTTTAATTTCGAAGGAAACGGACTTCGTTATCTTCTTCAGGAGCTGATGATCATGATCCGTGACAGACGGACGGAGTGTACGAGATTTTTTTATGAAGAATCCGAGACGCTGGCAGAGCTTTTGAAAATTATTGATCAAAGAGGTTAACAGATGACAGAAAAACAGGAACTTCTTTTGCAGCTCTTCCGGGAGGTTGACGCAATCTGCAAAAAGCACAATCTTAGATATGTAATGGCAGGGGGAACACTGATCGGAGTTCTTCGAAATGAGGGATTTATCCCATGGGATGATGATGTAGATATCTATATGCCAAAGAGTGACTGGGATAAATTTGTAGAGATCTGCAAAACAGAAATGCCGGACAACCGGGCAATTTACTGCTCAGACGTAGACCGCACCTATACCAACAGTTTTCCGCGATATGGAAGTACAGATACCTGTTCCATCCATAAGCATCAGATCATCGGAGACGATAAAGCCGGAGAGATCATAGATGTTCTGACACTGGATCCGATCCCGGATGATGACAGGGAGTATGAGAAGTACAGAACATACATGATGATCTATACGGATCTTATCAATATCAGTATGGTAGTCGGAGCAAGATGGGAAATTTCTGCATGGAAGTATCTGTACTGGCTGTTCCGATATAAATTTTTCGGAAAAGACAGAACACTGAAAAAACTGGAAAAACTCATGTTTTCATATAAAGAGGAAGAGTGCAGCCGCTATGCCATGCGCTGGGGTGGCTGCCCGTTTCTTTTTGATAAGGATATGATGTTTCCGGTGAAATATATGGATTTTGAAGGGGAAAAGGTAATGGTTCCCCACAGGGTCAGTGATTATCTGATCTGGCATTACGGGGACGAATGGTCCTATATACCGCCTCATGGGGAAAGAGAATCCCATGAGTCTATTTATGTACCGGGAGCGAATTATCAGGAAATCCGTGATGAATATATGCCGAGGATATCCAGAGGAAGAATTCGCAGACAGATGACATTCCGTAAATTTTACTGTCTGCTTATGGCAAAAAAAGACCATAAACTGGATGTTGAGCGAAACCGGATCAGAGCAGAAGCAGCGGCGAAGGATCTTGAGGCGAGACTTCTGAGATCTGAGAGATCACTGGAAACTCTGCTGGCAGAGAAGCGCTTTGACGTGCTGAATGAGATTTTTGACAACTATTATAAGATCCAGCTCAGTGCAGAATTTATCGGCCGTGAGGATTATAACGGGATACGGCCATTTTATCATCCTACACTGATCCGTACAGAGGACGGTACTTTTCAGGCTGCCATGCTGACCCTGATCTATACAGAGCGTGTTTCCAAAGCATATCGCATGTATGAAGTACGCAGAAAAATGGATCATATTACTCCGGAAATGGAACAGACGGTGGAAGATATCCGTGCATTCCGGAAAGCTGCCAGTCTGTATGAATTTCACGAGAAGAAAGAAGCAGAAGCGATCGTAGATGACCTTCTGAAAAAATATCCGGATGCGCCTGGCTTTATAAAGTTCAAGTGCAGGTTTGTTATGGAACGCCTTGAAGAGGTGAAGGATTTTTCCGAGGCAGAAAAATTTCTGGCGTATTGTCTGAAGCATTTTCCGCAGGATGGATACTTCATCAAATATAAGGGCGATCTCCTCTGGAAAAAAGGTCTTCAGAATGAAGCTATGGAAAAGTACGCACTTGCAAGAGAAACCACCAACAATGGAATTGTGCATCTTGAGCTGGATAAGTTCCTTCAGAACAAAAAAACACAGGTCATTTCCCAGTGCAGAAAACTTCTGGAAGCACGTCATAAGTCCGAGGCATCTGTTTACATGGAACTCTGGAAAAAATTACTGCCGGAGGATACAGAAATAGACGGAGCATTTTATCTGGCAAAGGTATCTGTTGTGCGCACAAAAGCGGAGCTTGAGGAACTGGTAAAAGAGCTTTATCTGAAAATCGGTATTTCTGGTAAGATAGAAAAGAAGCCGCTTTCGGAGGAAATGCTTTACCGGGAGGCACTTACCCTGGCATGGAAACGGTTTGGATATCCGGAAGTTCTTGCTGACTGCCGTACCAGATTTCTGTGTACAGACGAAGTAAGTGATATGGAATATCTGGCAGAAGAAGTCAGAAGCTATCTGGTTCATAAGCAGTGGCAGGGAGAAACCTGGAAACTTCTTGGCGATATCCGCAGAAAGCAGGGCCAGACAAAGGAAGCTTTCGAAAATTATTTCAAAGCTCTGGAGCATATGCAGCATCCATATCTTAAGACGGAACTTGCCGGAATCTTCCTGCGAGATCTTTACAATGGCAGCAAAAGAAGTGCGTTTTTTGCAAAGAAATCCGATGTATCGGAATTTCTGGATGTCTGGCTGGATAAATACAAAAGCCAGGAAAATATTCAGGAACTTCTGAAAAAGATCATGTAGTTGTACCATACACCAAAACAATAGAAATGAGGCAGAGTGTATTGAACAGAGAACAACAGAAAGTACTGGAACTCCTTAAAGAAATAGATATCATATGCAGAAAAAACAAGATCACATATTTTCTTTCTCCGTATCTTACTCTCTGCGCAGTGACGGAACGGCCTTTTCCACTGAATCCCGAAGCTGGTGTTATATATATGAAAACCGGAGACATGGAAAGGTTCAAGAATGTTTTTGAAGAGGAACCGGTGCTGAGGAGAGCGTTGGAATCCATGGACAGTTATAAATATTTCCCCGGATTTTATCTTCGGTATACAGATAAAGACACATTGTTTTACAAGATGGATGATTACGGAAAATTTCAGTATCCCGGTATGGCAGTAAGAATACTGCCGCTGCAATGTGAATATGGTCCCAGGAGAAAATATCTCTGGAACCGTATGCGGGAAGATGGATGGAGAAGAATCCACGAAAGAAAAGAAAAGTGGAGAAATCAGAGAGCTTTTGCCTGTGTCTGTATGGTACGTCTGCTTATGCTCTGTGGAAGAGGATGGCTCGGTAAGAGGATATTTCGGGATCTGATCCATCAGCCACAGGAAGATGTACAGAATTATGTGGTGCGTTTTCTGAATAAAAATGTCTATTATCCTGCATATGTTTTTGAGGAACAGAAGGAAGTAGAGATTGAGGGAGAACATTTTTTTATACCGGTTGATGCAGAGAAATATCTTATGACTTCCTACGGAGCGAATTACCGGGATAAAGGACCTGAGAATTACCGTCAGAGTGCCATAGCTGTGTGCAGCACACTGATTCCCTGCGAAGAATTCATGCAGCAGGGAAAAGATCTGAAGAGACTTGCTTCCCGGAGAAAAAGAAGAGCACGCCGGCAGAAATTTGGTCTCAGCTACCGGGAATATTTCAACCAGTGCTGGAATTACGCAAAGCTCTGCGGTAAAAAATATACATGTGCGAGAGCATATCGAAAGAAGTTGGATTATATCCGAAACCTGCATAAGAATCAGGATTATGTGCAGCTGGAAATTGTGTTTGGCAGATATACGGATATGATGAATAAATGCTTGAAATACGATGAGATATTTGAAGCAGATCCGGAATTACTGGATATCTATATTCAGTATCTGGAAAAAACAGGCAGAGTTGGTTTTATGGAAAAGGTAAAAAAATATGTTTAAAATGAAGCTTACAGATTATGTTGTAGAATTTTTACAGAAAAAAGGGATCCGGGATTTCTTTGGATATCAGGGAACCATGATCGCACATCTGGTAGATTCCATTGAAAAGAATCCTCATACAAAAAGCCATTCCAGCTATCATGAGCAGGGAGCTGCTTTTGCGGCCTGCGGTTATGCTCAGGCGAAAGGAGCCTGCGGCTGTGCATATGCCACAAGCGGTCCCGGAGCTGCCAATCTGCTCTCCGGCGTGGCTGATGCATATTTTGATTCGCTTCCGGTGATCTTTATTACCGGACAGCTCAATACCTATGAGTATTCCGGTATTGCAGGACTTCGACAGCAGGGCTTTCAGGAGATCGATATGGTTTCCATGGCGAAGCCGGTAACCAAGTATGCCATACAGGTCCGTGACCCGAAAGATATCGTCCGGGAACTGAACCTGGCATGGCAGATCGCCAACACAGGACGGAAAGGCCCGGTTCTTATCGACCTGCCTATGAATGTACAGAGAAGTGAAGTGGAAGATCCGGTTTATGATATGAAATTTTCTGAAGAAGAGATCGATACAGCCATATATGGAAAAAATGATCCTGAGAATGGAGCCGCTTTTTACAGGGATGCTGTTGCAAAAGCAGATTCTTCTGATGCGGCAGAGGCAGCAGAGTATATTCTGGATAAGATTAAAGGTGCGAAACGTCCGGTATTTATGATCGGCCACGGAGCGAATGGCGAAACAGAAAAAATGCTTACTGATCTCGCACGCGTCCATCATATTCCTATGATCACAAGTGTACTCGCCCGTTCTGTTCTGAAATTTGATGATCCGCTGAACTTCGGATGTATCGGCGGTGCCTACGGACACCGGTATGCAAATATGATCGCCAATGCGAAAAGTGATCTCCTGCTTTGTTTTGGGATTTCGCTCTGCACACGCCAGATCGGAACGAAGGTCCATGAGTTTGCCAAGGGAGCGGAGATCGTCCGTGTGGATATCGATCCTTATAACCTTCAGAGAGAGATCCATGAGGGAAGAAAAGGGGAGAAATGTTTTTGCGTCAGCGCAGAGGATGTAGCGTGTAAACTGACAGAGCAGCAGGCGCAGATCGGCTCTTATGAGGAATGGCTGGCTGTATGCCGGAAGATCCGAAAAGAGCTGGAGCAGGTGGATGATGCAACACCGCAGCGTTATCCGAACCGCATGATCGCATATTTAAGTGACAGGCTTTTCGATACTGGAGCCGTTGCTGTGGATGTGGGACAGCATATGGTCTGGAGCTATCAGTCCTTTCACAACCGACAGGGCCAGAAGACACTTTTTTCCGGTGGACATGGCGCCATGGGATATGCACTTCCGGCAGCGATCGGTGCTTATTATGCAACAGGAAAACCGGTGGCATGTATCTGCGGAGACGGAGCATTCCAGATGAACATTCAGGAACTGCAGTGGGTGAAGCGTGAGAACATCCCGGTAAAAATGATCGTGATGAATAATGAGGCGCTGGGAATGATCCGTCATCTCCAGAGAGACTATTTTGACTGCGTGTATGCGGATACTTCCGATGGCAGCGGATTTTCTTCCTGTAATTTCTCAGACGTGGCGCAGGCTTACAAAATTCCTGCGAAGCGTATCCAGGGAGAAGATGTGGAGAAATATGCCGGTAAGTTTCTAGAACAGAACGGACCGGAGCTTCTGGAGATCATGCTGGAGCATGGAACTTACGCATACCCGAAGACCTGTCTGGGAGAGCCGATCCATAACCAGCAGCCTTATATACCGAAACCGATATTTGATGAACTGATGGAGTTATAAAATGGGAAAAATAACTGTGATCACAGGCGGTACCTCCGGAATCGGAAGAGGGATCGCCGAAAAGATCCTGGCGGAATCTGCGAAAGAAGACAGGATCTTTGTAACATACGGACATGATGAGAAAAAGGCTGCTGTTTTTCGGGACAGCCTTCCTGAGGAAAAAAAATCTCAGGTGATCCTGATGAAGGCAGATATGTCTTCCTATGATGAAATGATGGCTTTTGTGGAAGAGCTGAAAAAACGGGCTGATCATATTGACTGGCTGGTAAGCAACGCCGGGATCAGCACCTATGCGAAATATGAGGACTATAGTTTTGAGGAATGGACAAGGATCGTAAACACCAATCTTTCCGTGCCGGTATTCATGGTCAAAGAACTGCGGCCCATGATGGTGGAAGGCGGCAGTGTGCTTTTTACCGGTTCCTATGCAGGGCAGCAGGCGTATTCTTCTTCCCTTGTATACGGAGTTACCAAGGCGGCCATTCATTTCCTGACCAAATCTCTGGTAAAGGAATTTGAGCCAAAAGGCATCACCGTTAATGCCATTGCACCGGGATTTATCGAAACTCCCTGGCACAGTGCCCGCACCCAGGAGAGCTACGACCGTATCAACAGAAAGATCGCCCTTCACAGGTTTGGAACTGTGGAGGAAGTGGCGGATATGGCGTACGCGGTGCTGTCTAATGGGTATATGAACGGCAGTGTTGTGGATATCCATGGAGGATATGATTACTTTTAATACCAGTCGAAAGTGTGCAGGAAGACAGAAGAAGACACGTTGTGCCTGCACATAAGAGGCTTCTTATGACTTGCTGCATAGGGGCGACGCCCCGAAAACGAGATGCAGCGAAGCGGAATCGAGTTTGTGCACTTGAGGCGTCTGTATGGAACCGTGAATTTCTTTATATATTAAGCGAAAAAGGCTTGACTTGCACACCTGCTCTGTGATAAAATTGACGAGCGACATGGAAGTTAGGTCTTTTTTTTATGCCCGAAAATGACGACGGATACACGTTCCGGGCGGCGTAAAAGACCGTGCAAATGAAAACACTGGAGGTGGAAGTTGTGCGCGTTAAGATTACATTAGCATGCACCGAGTGCAAGCAGCGTAACTACAATATGACGAAGGAGAAAAAGAACCATCCTGAGAGAATGGAGACCAAGAAATATTGTAAGTTCTGTCATACACACACTCTGCACAAGGAAACAAAGTAATCACAGAGATTTGTGAGGTTATGCTATGGAAAAACAGAAATCTGCGGATAAGCCGCAGAAGAAAAGTTGGTTTCAGGGACTTCAGTCAGAATTTGAGAAGATTGTCTGGACAGACCGTCCCACACTGGCAAAGCAGACTGTTGTGGTCGTGATCATCACGATCATCCTGGCAGCGGTTATCAGTGTAATGGATTCCGGAATCCTGGAATGCATTAATTTCTTAATGAAGTAAGGACAAGGTGATTATATGTCAGAAGCAGCAAAATGGTACGTTGTCCATACCTATTCCGGGTATGAGAACAAGGTAAAAGCCAACATTGAAAAGACGATCGAGAACAGACACCTGGAAGACCAGATCCTGGAGGTACGTGTTCCGCTGCAGGATGTAGTGGAGATGAAGAACGGAACCTCAAGACAGGTTCAGAAAAAGATGTTTCCAGGCTATGTGCTTCTCAATATGGTGATGAATGACGATACCTGGTATGTTGTCCGTAACACCAGAGGTGTTACCGGATTCGTAGGGCCGGGATCGAAGCCTGTGCCTCTTACAGAGGAGGAAATGATGCCGCTTGGTATCCAGAAACCGGATATCGAAGTGGACTTCGCAGAGGGCGACATGGTAGTCGTTACTGGTGGTGCATGGAAAGATACTGCAGGTGTGATCACAGGTATCAACATGCAGAAACAGACAGTAACGATCAATGTTGAGCTTTTCGGTCGTGAAACACCGGTAGAGATAAGTTTCACAGAAATCAAAAAAGCTGAGTAATTAAAAAACAAGGTAACAGCAAGTGGGAGGGACACACCCCCGCCAATACCACATAGGAGGTGCCGAAAATGGCAAAGAAAGTAACAGGATATATCAAATTACAGATTCCGGCTGGTAAAGCAACTCCAGCACCACCTGTAGGTCCGGCTCTTGGACAGCACGGTGTAAACATCGTACAGTTTACTAAGGAGTTCAACGCAAGAACAGCTGATCAGGGAGATCTTATCATCCCGGTTGTCATCACTGTTTACGCTGACAGAAGTTTCAGCTTCATAACCAAGACTCCACCGGCAGCAGTTCTTCTTAAGAAAGCTGCAAACATCAAATCTGGTTCCGGTACACCGAACAAGACTAAAGTAGCTAAAGTTACTAAGGCACAGGTTCAGGAGATCGCTGAGCTGAAGATGAAAGACCTCAATGCAGCATCCATCGAGGCTGCTATGAGCATGATCGCCGGTACAGCAAGAAGTATGGGAATCGAAGTCGTAGACTAATAAATACCGAAGCTTAAGTTCGGGGTTCCCGTAGAAAAAGTGAAATTTTCAAGTGGGAGGGCTTTTCCCCGCAAATACCACAGGAGGTTATAGAAATGAAACGAGGAAAGAAATATGTGGAAGCTGCGAAAGCAGTAGACCGCGCAACATTATATGATGCACCAGAGGCTATCAGCCTTGTTAAAAAAGCAGCTGTAGCTAAGTTCGACGAGACCATCGAAGTTCACATCCGTACAGGCTGCGATGGACGTCACGCAGATCAGCAGATCCGTGGAGCAGTTGTTCTGCCACACGGAACAGGTAAAAAAGTTCGTGTACTTGTATTTGCTAAAGATGCTAAGGCAGAAGAGGCAAAGGCAGCAGGAGCAGACTTCGTAGGAGCTGAGGACCTCATTCCGAAGATCCAGAACGAGGGATGGCTTGACTTTGACGTTGTAGTTGCAACACCGGATATGATGGGCGTTGTAGGTCGTCTTGGTCGTGTACTTGGACCGAAAGGTTTAATGCCAAACCCGAAAGCTGGTACTGTAACAATGGACGTAACAAAAGCTGTTAACGACATTAAAGCAGGTAAGATCGAGTATCGTCTTGACAAATCCAACATCATCCATGTTCCGATCGGAAAGGCTTCCTTTACCGAGGAGCAGTTAAGCGACAACTTCCAGACGCTTATGGGAGCTATCACAAAGGCTAGACCTAGCACACTGAAAGGTCAGTATCTGAAGAGCGTTACAATCGCTCCGACAATGGGACCTGGTGTTAAGCTTAACCCGGTTAAATTAGCTCAGTAATAAATTTTAAATGCCCTGTACAGAGGAGACTTTGTACAGGGTATTTTTTTGTATAGGTATCTTGATTTTTTCTTCAATGCTTTTATAATAAATAAGGCTCAAGCAGATTTGGAAAATTATTAGAGATTTTTCATATAAAGTTTACAGATGAAATTCTGAATTATGTTAAGATAAAAATGACGGGGAAAACAGGGCAGATAATGTTTTCCACGGGGATATTGTGGATGAGTTGATCTGAATGGGGAGTATAAGTTGAAATCAAAAAAGCGTAAAGCGAAGAAAATAAAAAAAGAAGTAAACAAAGTAAAAATGGCACTCTGCCTTCTGGTGGAGGCGATTGTGATCCTGACACTTGTAGTGATCATAGGCTGGAATAAAGGTGTAGGAGACTGGATGGAGTCGTTGCAGAGACCTGTTGTCCGTAAGCTTGAAATGAGCGGTATCAACAGCCCGTATGCAGTTCTGATGCAGGTAAAAGGTGGAAAGATCATCGGAAATATGAAGGGCGATGAGAAAATCTATCCAGCTTCCATGACGAAGATCATGACTGTGATCGTGGCCATTGAGAACCTGGATGATCTGGATGAGGAGATCACCCTGACTCAGGAGATGTTTGCCGGACTTTACGAGCAGGATGCCACACAGGCCGGTTTTCAGCCCGGTGAGACCGTGCGAGCCATTGATCTTCTTTATGGTGCCATGCTGCCATCTGGCGCGGAGTGCTGTATCGCACTGGCGGATACCGTAGGCGGTTCCAGGGATGGATTTGTGGAAATGATGAATAAAAAAGCGCAGAAGCTTGGAATGAATGGAACGCATTTCTGTGATACTACCGGACTGCATGATCCGGATCATTACAGTACGGTGAGGGATATTGCAGTGCTGCTCAGATATGCACTTCGGAACGATACGTTCAGAGAGATCATTGAGAGTCCGCGGCATTCTACCGGAGTTACCAACATCCACCCCAGTGGAATTACATATTACAGTACCATGTTCAAGAACCTTTCGGATACTTCTGTTACTGGGGGCAAGATCCTGGGAGGCAAGACGGGATATACCAGTGAGGCGGGCCTGTGCCTGGCCAGCTTTGCGGAAATTTATGACCGGGAATATATTCTGGTAACTGCCGGCGCTGCGGGGAATACGGGAAGCCCGCTGCATGTGCAGGATGCGGTAACGATCTATAACCGGCTTGGAAAGGCTATTGAAGCACAGATGACAGAGAGTGATGGATCGGAGTCCTGAAGACAGATAAGGGATACATTATTCCGGGTAAACTTTTTTGTGCCATGTTGTAAAATATTGACACGATTGGTATGAAAACGTATAATCATAACATAGTATTGCGACAGAGAAAACGGGTTCTGTGTATAATACACAGGATCCATTTTTTGTATTCAAAAATGGGAAAAAGTTGCAGGAGAAGGAGGAAATATCTATGAAAAAGAAAGTGGTTTCATTACTGATCGCAGGTCTTATGATGCTGGAACCATGCACGATGGCAGATGCGGCAGATCTTTCTGACACGGAAGTGATCGAGCAGAGCGTGGAAAGCGCAGGGGATTCTGTGGAGACAGAAGCAATGGGGGAGACTCCAGAGGAGACAGGAGATATTGCAGAATCCGGGGCACAGGATACAGAGGTTTCCGAAGAGGGATCCGTCGATGAAGAAGAACTTTCTCTTGATGAAGGTGCGGAAGCAGTGCAGGATGTAAACGAAGAAGAGGGATTTGGAGATGGAGAAGAAGCAGATTTTTCTGATAATGCGGAAGCAGCTACAGATGTTGGCGCTTCAATCCAGAAATCAGGGCGTCTGTCAAATACGGTCACATGGGATTTTTATGACAATGGAGAGCTTGTGATCAATGGCACAGGAGCTGTTCCGGATATGCCGGATGGGCTTTTTACGCAGCCGTGGGCAGCATTCGACATTACCAGGGTAAAAGTCAGTGATGGAATCTCCACATTGGGTGCAAATACGTTTGCGAGTATGTTGTATCTGGAAGAAGTGGAACTAGGAAAAAATGTCAAAAAGATCGGAACAGAGGCATTTTACAATGACACCGTACTGAAAAAGATCAATTTTCCAGATGGCCTTACATCTGTAGGTGATGGAGCTTTCTGGTTCTGTGGAGGTCTGGAAGGAGAACTGAAACTTCCCAAAAGTATTACCAGCATAGGAAAAAAGGCTTTTAACGGCTGTGACAGCCTGAAAAGTATCGTATTGCCGGAGAGCCTGAGAGAAATTCCGGCAGGCGCATTTCAGTATGATTACAATGTTAAAAGAATATTCATTCCTGCAAGTATCACAAAAATCGACAAGACTGCGTTTGAAGGCTGTGATCCATCAGTGATCCAGTATACAGGAACACAGGCACAGTGGAAAAAGCTGCAGCTTGATACAGTTTTTAATCCGGATTTTATGAATATTGAGTATAATTTTGCATCAGATAAAGTAGATGAACATATCTGGAGCCAGGAAAGAGAATGGGACGGAGAAGATCCTTACGACTGCACGGTTGCAAGAACTAAAAGCTATCACTGCATCGTTTGCGGCGCAATCGACGAAAGAAGTACGGTTACCGTGCCAGGTAAGGAACATACCTGGAGTGCAGAGAAGATCTATGATGAAAAAAATGATATGGATTTTTATGACTGTACAAAGGGTGGAACCAAGAGTTATCATTGCAAAGAATGCGGTGCGATTGATAAAGATTCCACAGAACCGATCCTGCCGAGAAGTGCACATTCTTACGGACCGTGGGAAGTGACGCAGGAAGCTACCATAAGCCAGCCGGAAAAAAAGATGCGTACATGTAAAGTATGCTATCACACAAGTAGGGTAACCGGAAATAAGCTTACCCCAACCATAAAAGTTTCCAGAACAGCAGTAACTCTGAATCCACAGCAGAAGCTGACATCCCTTTATGTGACTTATAAAAAAGGTGATTCCGTGGTTTTCTGGAAATCCAGCAATACGAAGGTTGCCACAGTTACAAAACAGTCAAACGGAAAGTGTGTGGTTGTTGCTGGCAAAACTCCAGGCAAGGCAACTCTGACCGTTACACTCAAGAGTAACAAAAAAGCATATGTGACGGTGACTGTTCGTTCTGTTAAAACGACAAAGATCACAGGGGTAAAATCTTCCCTTGTCCTTCGGGTGAAGAAAACTGCCACATTGAAACCGGTTCTTACACCGAGAACCAGTACGGAGAAGATTACTTATAAATCAAGCAATACAAAAGTTGCGACTGTTACTTCTGCTGGTAAGATCATAGCGAAGAAAAAGGGTACGGCTTATATTTATGTGAAGTCCGGAAGTAAGACTGTGAAATGTAAGGTTGTAGTGAAATGATTTTTGGCTTTTGTGAAAAGTGGGGGGAAAACCGTGGGGAAGGGAAGCATTCGAAGTTGCGAAGGCCATTTCCCTTCCCCACACCCCAACCCTCCGGCCACGCCGCTGTGATGCGCTGTAGAGGGTGATAATTTATTGGCTCAGTCCTGTATGCTGCTGTATTGGCAGCGACAGGCTGAGCCGATTTTTTGTTTTACCGTACGGGAAAGCGGCCCGCATAGCGGGCCTGTTCCCTGAGATTCATTGGAAGAGTTGGTGGGCCTGTTCCCTGAGAGCGTCTTAAACATAATTGCGGTATGAAAGTCAAGCGGATATTCGCAATCCGCTTCGCTACGTAGCTCTACACCAAATAACTGCTCCGCAGTTTATCAGGAGGAGCTTGCACTCCTCATGATACAAGCAAGTCCCCACCCATTGCTTATTGCTTTTCGCAACCCCGCAGGGGACTTACTTGATTTGGTTAAAATTAATTACAAACAGAACAGGTCCCAGGAAACAACAGAAACAGGCTTGCCAAGCAGGCCGCATTTCGTCCAAAGCGAATAAAAATCGGCACAACGAACCACACTCAATACCGTAGAATCCATCGCCCCTCCGATAAACATACACATTCCCACAACCTGCAGCAAATTGCGTGGCCGGAGGGGAGGAGCGCGAGGAGGGGAAATGGCCTTCGCAACTGCGAAGTGCGTCTCCAGACACGCCCACAATGTACAATATTTAGTACAATTTTATCATTAATTTTATCAATAGTACAATCCCTTGTATATTATAAAAAACATACATCCAATCTGTTGACTTTAAAATCTGAATCTGGTATCTTATGGTCGTCATGAGAAATGTTATATATTACTAACTGCGCGGGCAGTGAACGAATAATCATTGAAACAGAACAAAGAAAGGATGTGCAACAAATTGGCAAAAGTTAATTTCGAGCAGTGGAACGGATTCAAAGGCGATCGTTGGAAAGAGAAGATCGACGTTCGTAACTTCATCAGCATGAACTACACACCATACGACGGAGATGCTTCCTTCCTGGAAGGACCTACAGAGGCTACAGATAAACTCTGGGGTAAACTTCAGCAGCTTCAGAAAGAGGAACGTGCAAAAGGCGGCGTTCTCGATATGGAGACAGAGGTAGTTACAGGTATCACAGCATATGGACCTGGATACATTGACGAAGATATGAAAGATCTCGAGCAGGTTGTAGGTCTTCAGACAGACAAACCTCTGAAACGTGCTTTCATGCCATACGGCGGAATCAAGATGGCAGAGCAGGCATGCGAGACTTACGGATACCACGTAAGCGACAAGATCAAAGACATCTTCAATAACTACGAGTTCAAGACACACAACCAGGGTGTATTCGACATCTACACACCAGAGATGAAGAGAGCACGTCACAATAAGATCCTTACAGGACTTCCGGATACTTACGGACGTGGACGTATCGTAGGTGATTACAGACGAGTAGCTCTTTACGGAATCGACGTCCTGATCGCAGGTAAAGAGAAAGACTTCGCAGCATGCGATCGTCAGGGTATGAGACGTTATGATTTCCAGCTTCGTGAGGAGATCGCAGACCAGATCCGCGCTCTGAAGAAGATGAAAGAAATGGCTCAGATCTATGGCTTTGATATTTCCCAGCCGGCTAAGAACGCAAAAGAAGCATTCCAGTGGCTGTACTTTGGATATCTTGCAGCGATCAAGACTCAGAACGGAGCTGCAATGAGTGTTGGACGTATCTCCACATTCCTTGATATCTATATTGAGAGAGACCTTGAGAACGGAACCCTTACAGAGAAAGAGGCACAGGAGCTTGTTGACCACATGGTAATGAAATTCCGTATGGTTAAATTTGCCCGTATCCCGTCTTACAATCAGCTCTTCTCCGGTGACCCGGTATGGGCAACTCTGGAAGTAGCAGGTATGGGACAGGACGGACGTTCCATGGTAACAAAGAACGACTACCGTTTCCTTCATACACTTGAGGATATGGGACCGGCTCCGGAGCCGAACCTTACTGTTCTCTATTCTTCAAGACTGCCTGAGAACTTCAAGAAATATGCAGCAGACATCTCTGTTACAACAAGTTCCATCCAGTACGAGAACGATGATGTTATGCGTCCGGTATGGGGCGATGACTACAGCATCTGCTGCTGTGTATCTGCTACAGAGACAGGTAAAGAGATGCAGTTCTTCGGCGCTCGTGCAAACCTTGCAAAATGCCTTCTTTACGCGATCAACGGTGGTGTTGATGAGAAGACAAAACAGCAGGTAGGACCACAGTACCAGCCGATCACTTCCGAGTACCTTGACTATGATGAAGTAATCCAGAAATACGACCAGATGATGGACTGGCTTGCACATCTGTATGTTGGAACACTGAACATGATCCACTACATGCATGATAAATACTACTATGAGGCAGCTGAGATGGCACTCATTGATACAAAGGTTGACCGTTCTTTTGCAACTGGTATCGCCGGATTCTCACATGTAGTAGATTCCCTTTCCGCTATCAAATATGCAAAAGTAAAAGCAATCCGTGACGAGGACGGAATCACAACAGACTTCCAGGTTGAGGGTGACTTCCCACGCTATGGTAACGATGATGACAGAGCAGATGAGATCGCAACAACACTGCTTTCCACATTCCTTGAGAAACTGAAACACATCCATACCTATCGTGATTCCAAGCCAACCACATCCATCCTTACCATCACATCCAACGTTGTATATGGTAAAGCTACAGGATCTCTTCCGGACGGAAGAAAAGCCGGTGAGCCTCTGGCACCGGGAGCTAACCCGTCTTACGGCGCAGAGCAGAACGGACTTCTTGCTTCCCTGAACTCTGTTGCAAAACTTGACTATGAGGATGCCCTTGACGGAATCTCCAATACTCAGACCATCAACCCGGATGCCCTTGGACATTCTGAGGAAGAGCGTACAGAGAACCTTGTAAACGTACTTGACGGATACTTTGACCGTGGTGCACATCACCTCAATGTAAACGTATTCGGTAAAGAAAAACTCATCGATGCTATGGAGCATCCGGAAAAAGAGGAGTATGCAAACTTCACGATCCGTGTTTCCGGATATGCTGTTAAGTTCATCGACCTTACAAGAGAGCAGCAGCTTGACGTTATCGCAAGAACCTGCCACGAAAGGATGTAATAAAAAATATGGACGACCAGAAAAAAATCACTGGCTACGTCCACTCACTGGAGAGCTTCGGCTCTGTTGACGGACCAGGAGTCCGGTATGTGATCTTTTTGAGCGGCTGTGCCATGCGCTGCCAGTTCTGCCACAATCCGGACACCTGGCAAATGAAAACAGGAACGGAGTACACAGCAGATGAGCTGCTTGAAAAAGCATGTCGATACCGCTCTTACTGGGGAAGTAAGGGCGGTATTACTGTGAGTGGAGGCGAGCCACTGTTACAGATCGATTTCCTCACTGAGCTTTTTAAGAAAGCCAAGAAACTTGGAATCCACACAACACTTGATACCAGCGGCAATCCTTACACAGAAGAGGGCCCATGGCATGAAAAATGGGAAGAGCTGATGAAATATACAGATCTTGTCATGCTGGATATCAAACATATTGATGAGGAACAGCACAAGATCCTCACAGGATGTACCAACAAAAATATCCTTGCCATGGCGAAGAAACTTTCCGATATGGGCATAGCCATGTGGATTCGCCATGTACTGGTACCGGAGCGCAATGATCGTGACGATTACCTTCATCGCCTGGCTGATTTTATCGGTACGCTGAAAACTGTAGAGAGAGTGGAAGTTCTTCCGTATCATACGCTCGGAATTTTCAAATGGGAAAACCTTCATCTTGACTATCCGTTGAAAGGTATTAATCCTCCAACAAAAGAACGGATTGAAAATGCGGAGAAAATCTTGGGAGCAGGTACACATTAACGCACATATCTGAGGCAGGCTTCGGGTCAAGCGGATATTCGCAATCCACTTCGCTACTTGCTCATAACCATATCACATGTCTAAAAATCGACATGGATATGGTTTTTTTATATTTCTCACTATACTTAAAAAAAAATTAGTGATATCATAGATATAATAGGTAATAAAAATGAAATGGAATACTATGGACAGGTAAAGCAAAGGAAGAAGAATGGGGACAAAAGATATCATGACAATGCAGGAAGTACAGGAGATGAAGCAGCAGCTGGAGCAGGTTTTTTCTATTGTACGTCTGCTGGATGGAGAAACACTGGAAACAGGAGAGGGAATAGAGCCCCCATGTCAGTGCTATTCCATATGGGGTAAGGACGAAAGATGTACTAACTGTATTTCCAGAAAAGCACTGAAAGAAAAACGCCAGAAAACAAAAATAGAAATAGTAGACTCTAAAGTTTATCAGGTAATTTCCAAATATCTGAATATTGATGGCAAACCATATATCATGGAAATGATCAATAATCTGGAAGATGACGATATCATTGATTCAGAAGACAGAGAGAATCTTCTTGCAGAACTCAGTGGATATGCGGATGAATTGTATAAAGACGCTCTTACAGGTGTTTTTAATCGAAGATATTATGAGGATAAGGTCAGAAATCTGGAGAGTTCTGCCGGCGTGGCTATGGTGGATCTGGATGATTTTAAACTTTATAACGATACCTATGGACATGATGCAGGTGATAAAGCATTAAAGGTAGTTGTGGAGGTTATCCGTCGACATGCACGTAAGACAGACAAGGTTGTTCGTTTCGGAGGAGATGAATTTCTTCTGCTGATACCGGACATCAATGTGGATAATTTTACCAAGAAACTGAAGGAAATCCAGGAAGAAGTTCATGCAGCCAGAGTACCTGGATATTCTCAGCTGAAGTTGTCAGTAAGTATTGGAGGAGTACTTTCTACCGGAGAAAAACTGGGAGAAGCAGTACTTCGTGCAGATAAGTTTATGTATCGTGCGAAACAGCGCAAAAATATGGTCGTGATCAGTGAAAATGAGATTGCAGGAAGAAACAGCGCACAGGAGATCCTTCTGCAGGATAAAACAAGGCTGACGATCCTGATCGTAGATGATTCCGAGATGAACCGCTGCATTTTGTCGGAAATGCTTGGAGCAGATTATGATATTCTGGAAGCGACCAATGGCGAGGAAGCCATCAAGCTTCTGAGACAGTATGAAACCGGAATCTCGCTTGTACTTCTTGACCTGGTAATGCCCGTAATGGATGGATTCGGTGTACTGAGTTATATGAACGAAAGAAACTGGATCGAGGATATTCCGGTTATCATGATTTCCGGGGAGGACTCTGTTTCTTATGTAAGACGGGCCTTTGATCTGGGAGTTGCAGATTATATCAAGAAACCGTTTGATGCGCAGATTGTATACAAGCGTGTTTATAATACCATTACTCTGTATGCGAAACAGAGAAGACTTCTGGTTCTTGTCACAGATCAGATTTACGAGAAAGAAAAAAATAACCGTATGATGATCAGCATCTTAAGCCAGATCGTGGAATTCAGAAATGGTGAAAGCGGTGCTCATGTTCTGCATATCAACATTATCACAGAACTGATTCTGGAAAGGCTGATACAGAAAACGGATCAGTATGATCTGTCCAGCTCTGTAAGAAGAATGATCGTTACAGCATCTGCGCTTCACGATATCGGAAAGATCGGTATAGATGATAAGATCCTGAATAAACCAGGCAGACTGACCAAGGAAGAATTCGAGGTTATCAAGACACACAGTGCCATCGGTGCTTCCATGCTGGAGAGCCTGGAATATTACAAAAACGAGCCGCTGGTTCGGATTGCCCATGATATCTGCAGATGGCATCATGAACGTTACGATGGAAAAGGCTACCCGGATGGCCTGAAGGGAGAAGAAATCCCGATTTCCGCACAGGTAGTTGCACTGGCTGATGTATATGATGCGCTGATCAGTGATCGTGTATATAAGAAAGCTTATTCCCATGAGAAAGCGGTTGAGATGATCATGAATGGAGAATGTGGAACTTTTAATCCGCTCCTCCTGGAATGTCTGAAAGATATTCAGGGCCGTCTGAAAGAAGAAATGACTACAATGTCAGAAGAACGTGCAGAAACTGCAGACAGCGGAAGCGCCACTTCAGAATTTGAAGGCTATGAAAAGACAAAAGAACAGCTCTTTAAATCCATGTCAGAAGATATTCGAAAAGAATATATAGATACTATCCCAACAATCGGGGGGGGGGAAAACAGACGTTCCTGAAAAGTAAATAAAAAATAACCAACGGAAACAAGAAAAGCTGATGTGATTCATGGATCACACCAGCTCTTTGTTTTTAATAAGCATTTCTTTGATAATATTCTGAGTATACGCACCCAGGTGACGCTGAGTATCCCGGTCAAGCTCAGATGGAATGATTGGTTTGCCGTACTCAATTACCACATGAGTAGGAGACATCTTTGGAAAATTGGCTTCCCAGATGTTTGCGGAATTGCTGATCGCGATAGGAATGATCGGACTCTTTGCTCTGGTTGCGATCTTGAAACTACCGTCATGAAATGACAGCATATCGGTTTCATCTGCGTTTTTGTTTCTGCTTCCTTCCGGGAAGATGCATACGGAGATTCCGGATTTTACATAATCTGCCGCCTGAAGGATGGTTTTCAGTCCCTGTTTGATATCCTCTCTGTCAAGGAAGAGGCAGTAGAGGTTACGCATCCAGTTGGAAAGCAGCGGGTAACGTTCCATTTCTTTCTTTGCAACATAACCGGTACGGATCGGGCAGCGGCTGTAGGTCAGCAGAATGTCAAAATAACTTCTGTGATTCGCCACATAGAGAACAGCCTGATCTTTCGGGACATTCTCTTCACCGATGACGGTGACCTTGGCACCTGTGATCCACAGGATAAATTTAAATATGGCCTGTACCATACGCAGAGAGCTGATATCCTTGGTCATTGGAGAGAATTTGCCGATGATCCATTCCACCAGAAGAACCGGGATCGTCAGCACCAGATAAGCGATGACAACGATACAGACAAGTATAAATCGAATCATGTCTTCTGTCCTTTCTATATTGTGATGCAGTTTTGCATCCTGACACCATTATACGAAGAATTTTCGATAGTTGCAATAAATCTTTCCCGGATTACATAGAATAAATACTGAGTAATGCAGGCTGCTGATAAAAGAGGGGATTATGAAAAGATCAGTTTTTCTGCTAATTGCTGTAATAACGGCTTTTCTGCTTTCCGGCTGCCGTTTCGTCCGGATCGAGGAGGAAGAGCGGAAACCGGTTGCCTATACAGTGGTAGAAAAGTCCGATATCCCGGAGGAACTTTCCCGGATCATGGAAGAAAAAAAGGAAAAAGAATTTCAGTTAAGTTATGAAACTGGAGAAGACCTGTATCTTGCAAAGGGATATGGCCGGCAGATGAGCGGAGGTTACAGTATCCAGGTGGAAGAACTTGGAGAATCCGGTAACGGGCTTTTTTTTGTTACAAGACTTCTTGGCCCGGAAGATCTGAAAGAAGCCGGAGTACCATCGTATCCCTGTATTGTGATAAAAACCTCAAGGCAGAAAAAACCGGTAACGTTCACAGAGGGAAGCGGCAGGTAAAAAAATTCTGAGAAAGGGGAACCGATTGTGGAATTAAAGAAGGAGATCATGCAGATACTGAAAGAAAAAAGCAGGGCAAAAAGCCAGATCACCTTTGATGAAGATTTTAATGTACCAGATGCGAAACCGGATGTGGGAAGGCTGATCCAGTATAAAGGAAGGATCAGTATGGATGATGTCCATCTCGCTGACGGAAAAGGGATCCTGAGAGGAGATCTGCAGGTAGATATTCTTTATGTGGGAGAAGAAAACGGAATTATCAGCAGCATTACGGCAAAATTGCCGTTTGAGGAAACACTGAACCTGAAAGACATTGTAAATGGAGATAAACTGTGCCTGAAGTGGGAGATTGAGGATCTTACCATCCGGCTGATCCATTCCAGAAAGCTGAATATCAAAGCACTGGTAACATTTTATGGAGCAGTAGATGAGACGGAGCAGGTTCGTCTTCCGGTAGCGCTGGATGCTACGGATATCTCTGTCAGAAAGAAAACAGTCCGATTTCTGGGACTTACCGTACATAAAAAAGATACCCTGCGTGTTAAGGATGAATATACCATTGCTTCCAACCGTCCGGACATTTCCGGCCTGATCTGGTATACCATGGATATACGGGGACTGGATCTGAAACCGGAAGAAAACATCGTAAAAGCAAGGGGAGAGCTGACGGTTTTTGTACTGTACGAATCAGAAGATACAGAGACACCGGTACAGTGGCTGGAATATTCACTTCCTTTTTCAGGAGAAGTGGAATGTCCGGATTGTACAGAAGAATTGATCCCGGATATTGAAGTTTCCGTGATGCACCAGAGCCTGGAAGTAAAGCCGGATGCAGATGGAGAGGAACGGATACTGGTTTCTGATGTAGTGCTGGAACTGGATATGAAATTTTTCCGGGAGGAAGAATATTCACTGGTTACAGATGTGTATACACCACTTCGGGAATGCGTTCCGGAAGGGAAAAATGAAGTTTTGGAAAAACTTCTGGTGCGGAATTTCTCCAGATGCCGGATCACTGACCGCATTCAGGTAAAAGAAACCCAGGGGAAAATCCTCCAGCTCTGTCACAGCCAGGGAAAAGTAAAGATCGATAAGACCAGGATCGTGGAAAACGGAGTGCAGGCAGATGGAGTGATCATGCTGAAGATCCTGTATATTATCGGAAACGACAGTATGCCTTTTTACTCCATGGAGGCCATGATCCCGTTTTCTCATGTGGTGGAAGCGAGAGGAATCCGGCCGGACAGCAGCTACCGGTTAAAGGCAGAACTGGAACAGCTTTCTGCAGCCATGGCGGACGGAAATGAGATCGAGATCCGGGCGTCAGTGGGCCTGAATCTTCTTGCAGTCATCCGGGAACCCGTATTTATCATTGACAAAGTGGAAGAAAAACCTCTGGATATGAAAAAGATCCAGGCTATGCCGGGAATCCTGATCTATATGGTAAAACCGGGAGATGAGCTGTGGGATATCGCAAGAAAATATCATACATCCATTGAAGAAATCTGCACTCTGAACGGGCTTAAGGAAAATCAGGAGCCATCTCCGGGAACACCGCTTCTTGTGGTGAAAAAAGTAGAAGGACAGATCAAATGAGAAAAAAACAGCAGAAAATGAAAAAAGCTGGAAAATTTTGCTGTTGAAAAGACTGCAAAAATCATATAAAATATACATATAAATACTGTATACAAAGTACAAATGGAGGGGCTTATGCGTTTAAAAGCAATGGCAAAGATCAATCTCGGACTTGATGTTCTGGGGAAGAGAGAGGACGGCTATCATGAGGTACGCATGATCATGCAGACCATCCGTATGTATGATATCCTGGATATCAGAAAGACGAAACGGCCGGGAATCGTGCTGACAACCAATCTTCCGTTTATTCCCACTGACAGCCGAAATCTTGTATATAAAGCAGCAGAGATGCTGATGGAAGAATTTGAAATAGAAGAGGGACTTTCCATTAAACTTCGCAAGTTCATTCCGGTAGCGGCAGGTATGGCAGGCGGAAGCTCTGATGCTGCGGCTGCATTTGTAGGTGTGAACCGGATGTTTCATCTGGGCCTGACGGAAGAGCAGCTGATGGAGCGCGCAGTGAAGGTAGGAGCAGATGTTCCGTACTGTATCATGCGTGGAACAGCCCTTGCAGAGGGAATCGGTGAGAAGCTGAAGCGACTTCCGAAAGTTCCGGAATGCTATGTGCTGGTAGGAAAACCGGGAATCAATGTTTCCACAAAAACCGCCTACGAAAATCTCAATCTGGCAGGAATCGGGAAACATCCGGATATCGATGGACTTATCAGGGATATTGAGGACGGTGATCTTTATGCCATGGCATCAAAAATGGAGAATGTATTTGAGCCTGGAATTATCCGTCAGTATCCTGTAATTGGAAATATCAAAGAACTCATGGAAGAAAAAGGAGCGCTGAAAGCGGTGATGAGCGGAAGCGGTCCAACGGTATTTGGTATTTTTGATAACAGAGATAAGATGGCGGCGGCAGCCAGAAGTCTCAGAAAGAGCGGACTGGCAAAAACAGTATTTGCCACGGATATTTACAACAGGGATGGAGGAGTTACAAATGACAAGTGATTTTTCTGTGGATATGAATGAGTATCTGCCACTTCGGGATGTTGTTTTTAACACCTTGAGGCAGGCAATTCTGAAAGGAGAACTGAAACCGGGGGAGAGACTTCTGGAGATCGCTCTTGCAGAGCGTCTGGGTGTCAGCAGAACACCGGTGCGTGAGGCCATGCGTAAGCTGGAGCAGGAAGGCCTTGTAGTGATGATCCCACGCCGGGGAGCCCAGGTTGCAAGCATCACCGAAAAAGATCTGAACGATGTTCTTGAGGTGCGTATCGCGCTTGAGAATGTAGCCATAGAAAAGGCATGTAAGCTGATCACAGAGGAGGAGCTTGGACGGCTCTGGGTAGCAGCCAAAGAATTCGAGAAAACAAAAGCAGAGGGAAATCTTGTTCGTCTTGCGGAGGCGGATGTGGCGTTCCATGAGATCATTTACCAGGCTTCCGATAACAAGCGTCTGAACCAGGTACTGAATAATCTCCGCGAGCAGATGTACCGCTACCGTGTGGAATATCTGAAGGAAGAGCAGACCAGAAATCTCCTTGTCAGCGAGCATGAAGAACTGGTAAAAGCGATCCGGGAGGGTGATGTGCAGAAAGCACAGGATATTTCTTTTCACCATCTGGAGAATCAGAGAATGGCAATTATCCGTACCATCCGTGCGGAAAATGCTGCCAGAGAATCCGAGAAAAAAGAATAAGAACCGGATATCCGGGGATATTAAGAGAGATGCCACTGGCATCTCTTTTTTATTGGAAAAGGATGGTGAAGCTGTGGAAGAAAAAAAGATTTCAGTATCTCTCCATGAAAATGAATCTTATATCCGGAAGCGCTGTGAAAACTGCGATGATATTCTGATCCGGCCCATGCGCCTGGGAGAGGGTCATAAAGTGGACTGTCTGATGGTTTATATTGAAGTGGCAGTTTCCAACATGATGCTGGACGATTCTGCCATTGGAAAGATGATCAATCATTTCTGGGAAATTCCGGAAGAAAAGATCCGGGAATTTATTCGGAGAAACAGTCTCGGAATTGCGGATGTGGAAGAACTTTTTTCCATGGAAGAAGTCTTCGGGGCGGTTCTTTCCGGAAATGCGGTTTTCTTTATGGACGGTTATGACAGGGCCATGAAGATATCCAGCAAAGGCTATCCGGGGCTGGATGTATCAGAAGCGGAAACGGAAAAAGTGCTGCGGGGTTCCAAAGAAGGCTTCTGCGACAGCGTAAAAACCAATGCGGCCCTTGTACGGAAGCGGATCCGGGATACCCGCCTTAAAGTGGAACAGCAAAATATCGGGGTGCGTTCCAACACGGTGGTGCAGCTTCTGTATGTGGAAGATCTGGTGCACGAAGAACTTCTGATTGCGGTGAAGGAACGGCTGGAATCTTTTACTGTGGATGGAATCCTGGACAGCGGAATGCTGGAGCAGCTGACAGAAGAAGCCTGGTATTCGCCTTTTCCACAGTTTCAGACAACCGAACGTCCGGACCGGGCGGCACAGGAACTTCTCAATGGAAAAGCCGTGCTGCTCTGTGACAATTCACCGGTGGCACTGGTGATTCCAGGTGCGTTTAACAGCTTTATGGAAAGCAGCGAGGACTGGTATAACCGTTTTGAAATGACTTCATTCCTGCGTGTGCTGCGATATCTGGCCATGGCTGTGGCAACGTTGCTTCCGGGACTTTATCTGGCTGTGATACGGTTTCACACCCAGATCCTTCCGGCCAATCTGATCCTTTCTTTTGCACAGGCAAGGGAAGGAGTGCCGTTTTCCAGCGTGGTGGAGCTGGTGTTTCTGGAGCTGTCTTTTGAGCTGATCCGGGAGGCGGGCGTACGGATTCCCGGAACTCTTGGAAATGCCATCGGGATTGTTGGAGGCCTGATTATTGGACAGGCAGCTGTGGAGGCTAATCTGGTAAGCCCCGTGGTGGTAATTATTGTGGCATTAACGGCGCTTGGATCTCTGGCGATCCCCAATGAGGAATTTGCGTCTGCGTTCCGGCTTCTGAAGTATGGATTTCTTTTTCTGGGAGGATATCTTGGCATCTTCGGAATTGTGCTGGGACTGTATCTGACGGCGGCACATCTGGCAGGACTTTTAAGCTTTGGTGTCCCATATCTGGTACCCTTTGTAGAAAAAAACGGCCAGGCGGAAACAGGAGGAAGAATTTTGCGCCAGCCATTCCGGAAACGGAAATTCCGGCCGTTGTATGCAAAAGATGACCAGAAGCGCAGACTGCGGACAAAGCCATGGAGACAGAAAGGAAAAGGATTATGAGATTTGCAGAAAATAACAGGATTTCCCACAGACAGCTTTTCCGGCAGATCATACTTGTGTTTCCGGCGCCTTTTCTTCTGTGCCTTTTTAAAAACGGAGAAATGCTGGGAGTGAATGCTATGGCAGGGACGATCCTGGCGGCGGTGCTTCTTTCATTTTATGTGATCTGGCTGATCCGTCTTGCTCCTGCTTATGGAGAACTTTCCAGAATGACAGGAAATATTACTGTACGGTTTATTGGACTGTCCTTTCTTTTATATGTAATCTTAAGTGCGGCTTTTCTGGCGGATCTTCTTGCAAAAGTAATTCCACAGAGTCTGATCAGCGGGATTTCCGGGAAATGGCTGTCTCTGCTTGCTGTGGCAGCATGCAGTCTGGGAACGCACCGGGGAATGCAGAGAAGAGGAAGGATTGCGGAAATTTCCGGAGGGATTTTTCTGGCAGGGATTCTCCTTCTTATGATTTTGAGTGCAGGACAGGGAAAAGCGGAATATTTTCTGGAAACCGTGGAGGGTACCGGTAGCAGGTTTTCCGGGAAATGGATGATCCGGGATGTGTATGCATTTCTCTGTGTTTTTTCCGGAGTGGGGCTTCTGCCTTTTGGGCTTGAAAAAGTAGAAAAACAGGGAAGTGCCAGAAAGCCGGTGATCCTGGCCTTTCTTACCGTGTGTGGAATTGTCCTTGGTATGCAGGTTCTGCTTCCTGCTGTATTTGGAAAAAACAGGCTTCTGGCGGAAACATATCCGGTGCTGCCTCTTCTGGACGGGGCAGATCTTCCGGGAAATGTGCTGGCAAGATTTGATGTGATATGGATGGGATTTCTGGTGTTCGGGCTTCTTTTTTCTCTGGGAAGTCTTTTTCATTACGGGAATCAGATTGCGGAAAAAACAAAGCTTGGAAGTGGACGGTACTGGATTCCGGCAGCAGGGTGGATCCTTTCGCTCTACGAAAGAAACGGCGCCGGGATAGAAAAGTATTATGGATGGTATCTGGCATATATTTTTGTGCCGCTGCTTCTTGTGATCCAGATTTTTCTCAGTGTGGAAAATAAAGGCCGCTGGAAGAAAAAAGCGTTGTCTGTGAGCCTGTTTTTCTTTGTAAGCCTTATGGGAACCGGGTGTGCGGCTGTGGAACCGGAAAAAAGGATGTATCCGCTGGCACTGGGGGCCGGCGTTTCGGAAGAAGGCTTTGTGCTGAAGTATGCCATGCCGGATATGAATGTGACCACCGGGCAGGAAAAGCCGGAAGAAGATCCGGTTTCCGTACTGACCCTTGCGGGCAGAAATTTTCAGGAAATCGAGGAAGTCTACAATCGTTCCCAGGAAAAATTTCTGGATCTGGGACACCTTCAGGTAGTGATTCTGGATGAGAGCATGCTGACAGAAGAAAACAGAAAGGCTTTTCTCGAATATCTGAAGCAGGAAGAACATGTAGGCGAAGATGTGTACATGTTCCGGACCGGAATGCTGGGAGAGGTTTTTCACTGGAAGGGAGCAGAGGAAAGTTCTGTGGGTGAATATCTTCAGGGAATCCAGGAGAACCGTACTACCGGGCAGCAGAAAAAAGGAGTGACTTTGAGAGAGGCATATCATCAGTTTTACCAGGACGGAACATTACCATGGATTCCTTCTGTATGGGTAAATGGGGATCTTCTGGAAGTGGATTATGGAAGTGCTGAATAAACAGGCGATAAACTGTCAATAATGCAGATATTCTTAAAAAGATGGCAGGTACCATCATCTTTGGACAGGATTATCAGAAAGAAGATTTTGGCAGGAGGTTTTACTCATGGAGCATATAAAGATAAAGAGTCGTATTCATATATTAAAAAGAACAGGATGGGCCATTCTGCTCGTGTCGATGATCCTTGCAGGCGGTATCAGAGCACAGGACACATTTTCTTCCCGGGATCCAAAGGTTTATGCCTGGTGGGGAACCATCTATCCGGAATTCTGTTTTGAAAAAGTGGAGGATAACGGGGAAAATAAGCCGGTGAAGATTTCCTTCTGGCTTGCGAAAGCGCTGGATTGGTGATACAATATTCCAACGAGTAATTATAGCGCTCGATTAATTATTTCAGGAGAATAAGATCAATGAATATAGACAGAAACGCACCGGTTGGTGTGTTTGATTCCGGTATCGGAGGATTGACGGTGGCCCGTGAGATCATGCGGAATCTGCCGTCCGAAAAAATTGTATATTTCGGAGATACAGCCCGGGTTCCATATGGAAGTAAGTCCAGAGAGACAGTTATCCGTTATTCCCGCCAGATCATTCATTTTCTGCAGGAACAGAAAGTAAAAGCCATTGTTGTAGCCTGTAACACAGCCAGTGCTTTTGCTCTGGATGCGGTAAAGGATGAACTGGATATCCCTATTCTCGGAGTGATCGAAGCCGGTGCTAAAGTGGCTGCTGAGGAGACCAGGAACAAGAGAGTAGGGATCATTGGCACAGTAGGTACGGTAGACAGCGGTATCCATGCTTCCTATCTCAGGGAGCTGGATCCGGAGATCACCGTGATCGGGAAAGCATGTCCGCTTTTTGTACCGCTGGTGGAAGAGGGATGGTATCATGATCCTGTCACAGAAGAGGTTGCAAGAAGATATCTGAAGGAACTTCAGGATCAGGAGATCGACACACTGATTCTTGGATGTACACATTACCCGCTTCTGCGATCTACGATCCGTAAGATCATGGGGGAGGATGTCCGGCTTGTGAATCCGGCCTATGAGACTGCACTGGAACTGAAGAAGCTTCTGGCAGATCTGGATCTAGCAAGTGATGAGGCGGCACAGGAGGAATTTCCGTATCGCTTCTATGTAAGTGATCTTGCCGAGAAATTTAAGGATTTTGCCAATTCCATCCTGTCATATAATGTAGAGAAAACACAGAAGATCGATATTGAGAAATATTAGGAGAAAAAAATGCAAAAAGAAGTTTTGATCCATGTAAGAGGGCTTCAGATGATGGACGCACAGGGAGACCAGGAGCCGATCGAGATCGTCGTAGCGGGACAGTATTATTTCCGCAATGGTTCTCATTATCTCAGATATGAGGAACTTCTCGATGAAACCGCTGAACCTACGATCAATTACATAAAAATGTCAGAGAAAGGTCTGGAAGTAAGTAAAAAGGGTCTGGTAAATGTCCATATGGTATTTGAGCAGGGTAAGAAGAATATGACTTATTATTCCACACCGTATGGAACACTTCAGATGGGAATTGCCGCCACAAACCTGGAGCTTATGGAGAGTGAAGAGAATCTTCAGATGAAAGCAGATTACGCGCTGGATATGAATGAGGAACATGTGGCAGACTGTTACCTGGCGATCCAGGTACAGCCCAGAGACTGTAAGGATTTTGTCTTATAAAAAATAACCGCCGTGTATCAGGGAAAATTCCTGAAACCACGGCGGTTGCTTTATATTCGGATTATTTACGGAATCTTGAGAGGAAACCTTTTTTCTTCTTCTGTGGTGTTTCAAGAGAACCACGGATTCCTTTTACGCCAACGATGTAAAGACCGCTGACTTCGGCTTTGATCTCTTTCTTAACCGGGATCAGATCGAATACTTTCTCATCTGCGATGAGGATGCTGATCTTCGGACCAACTTTAGCTTTTACGATCGGAAGTTTGGAGCGGCGCATAAGCTTCGGTGTCTGGTCAATGACCATCTGTGGAAGTCCGGAATCTTTCAGTGGCATCCGCTTTTTATCGATGATCAGCATGGAAACTGTCTGCTTGTTGGCCTGGATCTGAGCCTGCTGTTCGTCCTGTTTTTTCTGAGCTTTCTTTCCGAAGAAGTAGAGTGCGATTACTGCTGCGATCAGAATAACGAGGATGACCAGAAGAACAATGGTAACTGTACTCATTTGAGAATCCCCCTGTATGTATATTTGTTTCGCAATCGGTTACATTACGTACAAAACATTTTAGCATTGTTTTCTTAAAAAGGCAAGATAAAAGAAAAGCGAAAAAGACAGGAGGAACGGTGGAAATTTCAGTATTTACAAGGTATAATGAATGTGCTGCGGTTTACAATACAAACCGCAGGATAGATGGATATTCAGATACAGACAATGTATTTATACACAACAGATGGAGGAAATAAAGTATGGAAGAGAAAAAACACCGGAAACCCAGACCGGAAATGGGAACTCCGGAGTATGAGGAATGGCGTAAACGTATGCTGCAACGCCGCAGAGAGAGGCTGAAACGGGAACGCAGGAAACGGCTGATCGCCATAGGAGTGGCAGCGGTACTGATCGCAGGTGGAGTGTCGGCAGGCGCAATTGCTTTAAGCAACAGGTTTGCTTCCGGATCAGACAGGAAAGTGGTAACTTCTGATACGAAAAAAGAAAATAAAACGGAAACGGGAACAGACTCCGGCGAAGCAGTTTCTACAGAGGCTTCCGGTGATTCATCCGGTGATACAGTTTCCGGCGATACTCTGGCGCAGGCGGATCTTCTGGCTCAGCAGTATGATTATGATAAAGCCATTGATCTTCTGAAAAATGATCCTGCTTATGGCTCAGACCAGAAGATGCAGGCAGCTGTAAAAGAATACGAAGATACAAAAGCAACATGTACGGCATGGCCATTGGAACAGGTGACACATGTCTTTTATCATATTCTGATAAAAGATACATCCAAGGCTTTTGACGGAGATTATAAAGAAGCGGATTATAACCAGGTTATGACCACGATCGATGAGTTCAATAAGATCACTCAGACCATGTATGACAAGGGCTATGTCATGGTAAGCATTAAAGATATGGCAAAAGCAGATGAAAACGGCAATATCACAGCAGGAGAGATCCTTCTTCCGCCGGGGAAAACGCCGTTTGTCCTCTCACAGGATGACGTGTGTTATTATCATTACATGGATGGAGATGGATTTGCCACAAAACTGGTTGTGGATGAAGAAGGGAAGATCCGCAACGAATATGTGGAAGATGATGGAAGTGTGTCTGTAGGTGATTACGATATGGTTCCGCTGATCGACCGTTTTGTGGAGCAGCATCCGGATTTTTCCTACCGTGGTGCCAAGGGAATCGTGGCACTCACCGGATATAACGGAATCCTGGGATACCGTACAGATGAGAGTTATGAAACCCGCCCGGCAGATCTGGACGAAAATAAAGTACAATGGCTCGATGCACATCCGGATTTCAGCCTGGAAAAGGAACGGGAAGGGGCGAAGAAGGTTGCCGATGCCATGAAAGCAGAAGGCTGGGAATTTGCAAGCCATACCTGGGGACATCAGAATGTAGGTCAGATCTCTCTGGAGAAACTTCAGGAAGATACCGAAAAATTCAAAAAAAATGTAGATCCGCTGATCGGGGGAACGGATATCATTATTTTTGCTTTTGGAACAGATATAACAACAGAACCAGAGTATTCCGGTGATAAATTCGAATATCTGAAGGGACAGGGATACAATTATTTCTGTAATGTGGATTCCAGCCAGTATTATGTACAGATCCGGGACCGCTATTTCCGTCAGGGAAGACGAAACCTGGACGGATACCGGATGTATTATAATCCGGAACTTCTGGAAGATCTTTTTAACGCAAAAGATGTTTTTGACCCGGCAAGACCAACGCCGGTACCACCGATGGGATGATCGGATTTTGAAAGATACGAGGGGACTTAAAAGAAAGGGGCTAGTTATTTTATGAAGAAAAAAATTGCAGGGGTCCTGACAACAGTACTTGCAGCATCACTTTTTGTCAGTGGAAACGCACCAGTTACTGTTCAGCAGGATAATATGACCGCACAGTCGCAGGACAACGAGGATACGCAGTCAGATGAGGCAGATGCGGAAGATACACAGTCGGATGAGGCAGACGCAGAGGATACACAGACTGAAGTGGAGGAAGAAGAGGCTAAGGTAGCAGCAGATCCGGAAGACCAGCCGGCAGCAACCGAGACACCGGAAGAAGAGAAAGAGGCTGAAAAAGAAACACAGAAACGTGAGAAGTCAGAGGACACTTCCGGCAGTACTTCCTCCAATGAAAAGGCACTTCTCGCAAAGGCAAAGAAACTGGCTCAGCAGTATGATTATACAGGAGCGATTTCTGTTCTGAAGAACAACTGGAAATTTGCCACCAGTGATAAAATGCAGAAGGCAGCTGCTTCCTATATGAAAAAAAGAGATGCCTGTGTAGAGTATCCTCTTGAGCAGGTGACACATGTGTTTTTCCATTCCCTTATCGTAGACACCTCTCTGGCTTTTGACGGGGATTCTGATGAGGCAGGATATAATCAGATGATGACGACAGTCAGTGAGTTCAAAAAAATGATCCAGATTATGTATGATAAGGGATATGTTCTGGTAAGCCCTCACGACATGGCGGTAGTGAATGATGACGGAACCATGAGCAGAGGCAAGATCATGCTTCCGGAGGGCAAGATTCCTTTCGTACTTTCTGAAGATGATGTCAGCTATTATCATTACATGGATGGAGATGGATTTGCCACAAAACTGGTGATCGATGATAATGGAGACATTAAATGTGAATATAAAAAGGCTGACGGAACGGTTGTGACCGGCGATTACGATGTTGTGCCGATCCTGGATTCTTTTATTAAGGAACATCCTGATTTTTCCTACCATGGAAGAAAGGGGATCCTGGCAATGACCGGTTATGACGGAGTGCTGGGATACCGTACAGATGGTGCATATAAGTCAAAAAAGAACCTTCAGGACGACCAGAAAGCTTTTCTCAAGGCTAATCCGGATTTTGACTATAATAAAGAAGTAAAAGCAGCCAAAAAAGTGGCAAAAGCCATGAAAAAAGACGGCTGGGAATTTGCAAGCCATACCTGGGGCCACAGAAATGCAACTTCTTCTACTGCGGCCGAACTGAAAACAGATAACAAGAAATGGGAGAAATATGTAGCACCGATCCTTGGAAAAACCGACATGATCATTTTTGCCTTTGGCGCAGATATCGGCGACTGGGAAGGATATACCTCTGATAATGCCAAGTATGAATATTATAAGAGTCGTGGCTACCGCTATTTCTGCAATGTAGATTCCAGTCAGTATTTTGTGCAGATCACAAGTGAGTATTTCCGACAGGGAAGACGGAACCTGGATGGTTATCGTATGTATTATAATCCGGATATGCTCAGCGACCTGTTTGATGTATCTGAAGTCTGGGACGATTCCAGACCGACACCGGTTCCAGAAATGTAAGGAAATAGATTTTACAAAAGTATACAGAAAATGTTTATAATCTATTATGGTTAGAATATATGTGTATTTTCAGATGATTTTGATATGAAGGGAGTAAGATATGAAGAAAAAAACATATCTCGTTGTGCTTGCATTGTGTACAGCGCTGGCGATAACAGCCTGCGGCACATCTGCAGACAATAAAGGGGAAACAAAATCTACAGCAGAAACACAGGATACAGCCGATAAAACAGATTCAGCAGAATCAGGATCGGATTCAGATAAAAACAGCAAAGATACAGCCTCCGGAGATACAAGACTTGTTTCTGTGGATGATGTGAGCAAATATATAACGATCGGACAGTATAAAGGCCTGACACTTGATAATTCTGTAGAAGCTGTGACCGATGACATGGTTGATGGAAGGGTTCAGGAAGAACTTCAGAATAAGGCAGAGGAAGTAACAGAAGGTACGGTTCAGAACGGTGACATTGTTACGATCAATTACGTAGGAACCAAAGACGGAGTAGCTTTTGACGGAGGTACAGCCAACAATTATGAGCTGACGATCGGTTCCGGAACTTTTATTGATGGTTTTGAAGATGGAATCATCGGAATGAAAAAAGGCCAGACAAAAGATCTCGACCTTACATTTCCGGAAGAATATTCATCCGAAGAACTGGCAGGCCAGGAGGTTGTGTTTAAAGTTACATTGCAGAGCTTCAAACGTGCTCCCGAACTGACCGATGACTGGGCAGCCAAGAATACTGACTGTAAGACTGCGGAAGACTACAAAAAAGAAATCCGCAAGACACTGGAAGAAGAAGCAAAAACAAGCGCCCAGAATACTCTTCGTGAGACAGCATGGAACACAGTGCTCTCTGCTTCCGAAGTAAAAGAATACCCACAGGATGATCTGGATACGGCAAAAACAGAATTTAAGACTCTGTACGAAAATTATGCAAAACAGGGTGATATGACCCTGGAGGATTTTGTAAAGGCACAGGGCATTTCCATGGATGATTTTGAAGAGCAGAGCAGCCAGTATGCGGAATATAAGGTGAAACAGAACCTGATCGTGCAGGGAATCATGGATGCGGAAAATATGACACTTGAGGATGAAAAATCTCTTGGTATCCAGAACGAACTGATCAAATCATATAATGTAAAGGATATCGCGGCACTGGTAGATAAGTATGGCCAGGCAGCTGTGGATGAATCTATCGGACTGCTCCGTGTGGAGGACTTTATCATAGATAACGCAACCGTTGAAGAAAAAGTAACTGCCGGTGACACACAAGGTGTGGACGGAGATGATCCGTCTGTAGATGGAAGCAGTGCTGAGGGAACTGTTGACGAAGAGCTGGAAACGGCAGAAGCGACAGATATGGTTCCTGAGGAAGAACCGACAGAAGAGGCAGACAGCGCATCAGATGCATCAGCAGAATAACAAAAAATCACACGCATTATGTGATGCGTACAAAAAAGTGCGGGGCCCGGGAGAATTTCCGGGAACCGCTTTTTTGACAGTAACACATAAAAAGAAAATTAAGAGATTCTTTCGGGAATTACCATTGTATTTGAACATTAAATGCGGTATGATTAAGTTCAGACATTAAGGAAAGTTATAAATATATAGACGGGGATATAATCAAATGGACAAAAGAGTTTTGCGCGAGAGAATGCGCAGAAAGCAGCAGCAAATAAGACGGCGGCGGATGATGAAGCGGATAACCTGTGTGTTTGCGGCGATTCTTCTGCTGGTTTTTGTTGTTCGAGGAGTAATTTTACCAATCGTCAACCGTGTAGGCGGAGGAAGCAGTAAGGATACGGAGACTGTGAATGTACAGGCGAATACAGCAGGAACTTCCTCAGATGGAAGTACGGAGGATGCATCTGCATCGGCTGATTCGGCTACATCGGATTCATCCGGTGACAGCAGTACAGATGCTGTGGTGATGCCGATAAAGGGCAGTACAGCAGGAGACAGACTTTCTGTTATGACACCGGGATGGCATGAAGACTCCACAGGAAAGTGGTATCAGAATCCGGATGGTACATATTATATCAATGGTTTTGCCGAAATCGACGGAACTACATACAGTTTTGATGAGAATGGTTATATGCAGACAGGATGGGTTGAGAAAGGTGTGAAGGATTATTACTTTAATGAAGATGGTTCTTATGATCCTTCCAAGAAACGTCCGATGATCGCACTGACCTTTGATGATGGACCGGGAGAGTATACAGAGACTCTTCTTGATACAGTTGAGAAATATAATATTCATGTTACCTTCTTTATGCTGGGACAGAATGTTGAGGGACGGGAATCTACTGTACAGAGAATGTTACAGCTTGGATGTGAGATTGGTAACCATACTTGGGATCATCCGGAGCAGACTCTTCCGAATATGGATCTGGATTCTGTTGTACAGGAATTCCAGAAAACAGATGACGAGCTGGTGAAAGCCTGCGGACAGGCTGCAACCGTGTGCCGTGCACCGTATGGAGCAATCACAGAAGAACAGATGGCAGCAGTAGGCAAACCGTTTTTCATGTGGTCCACAGACTCCCTGGACTGGAAACTGATGGATGCGGATGCGGATTACAATGAGATCATGAACAGCGATCTGAGTGATGGTTCTATCATTCTGATGCATGATATCCATGAGCCATCTGTAAAATGTGCTACTGAGAAGTTGATTCCGGAACTGGTCAATGAGGGATATAAGCTGGTGACAGTCAGTGAACTTGCAGCAGCTAAAGATGTTACTTTACAGAGTGCTTCCTATTCTGACTTCTGGGACAGCTCCCTTCAGGCAGGACGTGTTGCAGGATATGCAGGAAATTCCAGTGATTCAACAGACAGCAGTGATTCTTCTGACGGAAGTATAACTTCTGATGACAGCGCTTCTGCAGACAGTACCTCCGCAGATAGTACAGACGTCAGTGATGGTTCCACAGACAGTACAGTCAGTGACGGATCGGACGGTTCTTCTGATGGAAGTGGTGATGGATCAGATGGTTCCACAGACGGAAGCAGTGACGGATCGGATGGTTCTTCCGACGGAAACTATGATGATGGAAGCTACGATGACGGAAGCTATGATGATGGCTCCTATGACGATGGTTCCTATGATGACGGAAGTGAAGAATACTAAAGAATAATACCAGGAGACCTGAGTGACAAAATGTGTGTCATTCAGGTCTCTTTTTTGACTTTATACGACACTGTCGGATAATAGACACATATTATATGGGAGGGTTTTTCCTTGACTGAAAATATGGGGATTGGTATAATTATAGAATAAAAAACTCCACTTAAAATTGGGGAATGGACGGTGGCAGAACTATAAAGGGAGGTACCTGAAAATGGGAAAGAAATTACAATTTACGGAGCTTGACCAGTATCTGTTCGGTCAGGGCACGAATTATGATATTTACAGGAAGCTGGGAGCACATCCGGACACGCAGAACCGGAAAAAAGGAGTTTATTTTGCAGTGTGGGCACCTAATGCACAGGCGGTTTCTGTTGTAGGTGAGTTCAATGAATGGGACACAAAGAAGAATCCCATGAAAAAAGTTGGACCCATTGGTGTTTATGAGACATTTGTACCGGGAGCGAAGATTGGACAACTGTATAAATTTTACATTACAGGTGCACATGGCGAGGAACTTTACAAGGCAGATCCCTATGCCAACGCTGCTGAGATGCGTCCTGGAACAGCCTCCCGTGTTACCGACATCACCAATTATAAATGGAAAGATGATACCTGGATGAAGAACCGTGAGGCCTTTGATCCGGATACAAGTGCCATGTCTATTTATGAGGTGCATCCGGGTTCATGGATGAAACATCCGCAGACTGCGGAAGACGAGGATGGTTTCTATTCCTACAGAGAGCTGGCCCCGAAGCTTGCCGGGTATGTCAAGAAAATGGGTTACACACATGTTGAGTTTATGGGCATCGCAGAGCATCCTTTTGACGGTTCCTGGGGTTATCAGGTTACCGGCTATTATGCACCGACCTCCCGTTACGGAACACCACAGGATTTCAAATATATGGTTGATTATCTCCATCGCCAGAAGATTGGTATTATCCTTGACTGGGTACCGGCGCACTTCCCGAAGGATGCACACGGACTTGCCAACTTTGACGGAACTGCAGTATACGAGCATGCAGATCCGAGACAGGGCGAGCATCCGGACTGGGGAACCAAGATCTACAATTACGGACGTCCGGAAGTAAAGAATTTCCTGATCGCCAATGCCCTTTACTGGGTAGAAGAATGCCACGTTGACGGTCTCCGTGTAGACGCGGTTGCATCCATGCTCTATCTGGATTACGGTAAAAAAGACGGTGAGTGGGTTGCCAATAAATACGGTGGAAACAAGAACCTGGAAGCCATTGAATTCTTCAAGCATCTGAATACGGTTGTTCTCGGAAGAAATCATGGAACTGTCATGATTGCGGAGGAATCTACCGCATGGCCGATGGTAACCGGCAAGGCAGAAGATGACGGCCTGGGATTCTCCCTGAAATGGAATATGGGATGGATGAACGATTTCCTGGAATATATGAAGCTGGATCCGTATTTCCGTAAATTTAATCATAATAAGATGACATTTTCCATGACTTATGCATACAGTGAGAAGTATGTTCTGGTTCTTTCCCACGATGAGGTAGTACATCTGAAGTGCTCCATGCTGGAAAAAATGCCAGGCGAACTGGATGATAAATTCAAGAACCTGAAGGCTGGCTATACCTTCATGTTCGGACATCCTGGTAAGAAACTTCTGTTTATGGGACAGGATTTTGGACAGCTCCGGGAGTGGAGTGAGGCCAGAGAGCTTGACTGGTATCTTCTTGGAGAGGAGAATCATCAGAAACTGCAGCAGTATGTCAGTGATCTTCTTCATATTTACAGGAAATATCCGGCACTTTATGGTGCGGACAATGATCCGTCTGCATTTGAGTGGATCAATGCCAACGATGGCGACAGAAGCATCTTTAGTTTTGTGAGAAAATCCCCCACAAGACGTAACAACATTCTGGTTGTATGCAACTTCACGCCGGTAGCACGTCCGGATTACCGTGTAGGTGTACCGAAGAAGAAACAGTACAAACTGATTATGAATGAGCAGGGACTTCTTCCGAAAGGCAAGGCATTCAAGGCAGAGAAGAAGAACTGCGACAACCGGGAATTTTCTTTTGCATATCCGCTGGAAGCTTATGGAGTCGGCGTATTTACATACTGATATTCCGGGTTGACAAATGTCTTTTTGGACAGTATAGTAAGCCATATAAAGGGGAGTAGCTGGCACGTCAGTGTTCATGATATCGTCAATCTCGATGGGTATCTACCTGTCCGTATCGTGATGAAACAGCGAGACTTTTATTGCATGTTTTTTGTGCAATAAAAGTCTCTTTTTTTACGATTCTGCCCATACTGTTAACAGGGATTTTGCTGAGGATCTGTAAAGGAGGAATGGTATCTGTGAAAGCTTATTACAATGAAACGGTAGAAACTGTACGCAGAGATCTGAATGGGGAACAGGATTTTCTGACGAATGAGGAAGTAAAAAGAAGGCAGGAAAAATTCGGATTCAATGAACTTGCGGAAGGTAAGAAAAAAAGCGGCCTGCAGATTTTTCTGGAGCAGTATAAAGATTTTCTGGTGCTGATCCTGATTGTTTCGGCGGTGGTTTCCCTGTTCCTGGGGGAAACAGAGAGTGCGGCGGTAATTCTGGTTGTGATTACTATGAATGCTATTCTGGGAACTGTGCAGACCATTAAGGCAGAGAATTCCCTGGAAAGCCTGAAACAGCTGGCTGCACCGGAGGCGAAGGTGGTTCGAAACGGTGCAGTGGTGAGAATTCCGGGAAGGGAAATTACAGTAGGAGATGTGGTCCATCTGGAGTCTGGAGACTATATTCCGGCGGACGGACGTGTGCTGGAAAGTGCCAGCCTTAAGGTTGATGAAAGTGCACTTACCGGAGAAAGCATTGGTGTAGATAAGATCAGCGCTCCGCTTACCGGGGAACTTCCGTTAGGAGATCGCAGGAATATGGTATTTTCCGGAAGCTATGTGACTTATGGAAGAGGTGTTTTTCTTGTAACCGGGATTGGAATGAACACAGAAGTCGGAAAAATCGCCGGTCTTTTAAAGAATACTTCGGAGAAGAAAACACCGCTTCAGATTAATCTGGATCGCTTTGGGAAAAAGCTTTCTATGATCATTCTTCTGTTATGTGCTGTACTTTTTGCCCTGCAGGTGCTGAAAGGCGGAGCTGTTGCAGATGCATTTCTCTTTGCAGTGGCACTGGCTGTGGCGGCGATTCCGGAAGCACTCAGTTCCATTGTGACAATTGTGCTGGCGTTTGGAACCAGAAAGATGGCGAAAGAAGGAGCAATCATACGGAAACTGCAGTCTGTGGAAGGGCTGGGAAGTGTATCGGTAATTTGTTCTGACAAAACGGGAACACTGACACAGAACCGGATGACTATTGAACATTATTATGTGGATGGACGGGATATTCCGGCAGATCAGATTGATCCGGCGAACCCATTGCAGGAACAGATGCTGAAGTTCAGCATTCTCTGCAATGATTCTACCAATGTGGAAGGCCAGGAGATCGGAGATCCTACAGAAACAGCAATGGTAAACCTGGGAGATAAAAAAGGAATTTCGGCACAGGAAGTCAGGGATGCCTGTCCGAGAAGCAGCGAGGTTCCTTTTGACAGTGATCGGAAACTGATGTCTACCTTCCATAAGATGAAGGATGGATATACCATGATCACCAAAGGCGCGGTAGATGTGATGCTGAAACGTGTGGATTATATCCAGAAAGGTGGAAAAATCTTTCCTGTTACAGAGGTGGATGTGGAAAACATCTGCAGAGTTAATGAACAGTATTCAGAGTCAGGTTTACGTGTTCTTGGAATCGGATACCGCCATTTTCCGGTGGAAAAAAATATCTCCACAGAGGATGAACAGGGGCTGGTTTTTCTGGGGTTACTGGCAATGATGGACCCGCCCCGTACGGAAAGTGCAGCGGCGGTTTCGGACTGTAAGCGTGCAGGTATCTGCCCGGTGATGATTACGGGAGATCATAAGGTGACAGCAGCCGCTATTGCAAAGAGAATCGGAATTCTGGATGATATTTCCTAGGCCTGTGAGGGTGTTCAGATTGATGGTATGAGTGATGAGGAGCTTAACGAGTTTGTGGAAAATATCCGGGTGTATGCACGTGTGACGCCAGAGCATAAGATACGTATTGTGCGTGCGTGGCAGGAGAGGGGAAACATTGTGGCCATGACCGGAGATGGAGTCAATGATGCACCTGCACTGAAACAGGCAGATGTGGGAGTTGCTATGGGGATCACAGGAACAGAGGTAGCAAAAGATGCGGCTTCAATGATTCTGACCGATGATAATTTTGCCACGATCATCAAGGCTGTGGAGAGTGGACGAAATATTTATGAAAATATCAAAAAGGCTATACAGTTCCTTCTTTCCGGAAATTTTGCGGCGATCCTGGTAGTGATTGCAGCTTCTCTGATGAATCTTCCAGTGCCTTTTGCACCAGTTCATCTTCTGTTTATCAACCTGCTTACGGACAGTCTGCCGGCCATTGCTCTGGGGCTGGAACCTTACCATCATGATGTGATGGGAAAAAAGCCCAGACCTGTAAAAGAATCTATTCTTACAAAAGAGTTCCTGATCCGTGTTGGTGTGGAAGGTGGTGTGATCGGTGCTGTGGTACTGACGGCATTTCTGATTGGCTACCGGGACGGCAATGAGGTACTGGCAGGTACCATGGCGTTTGCAGTGCTGTGTCTGTCCAGATTACTTCACGGATATAACTGTAAGGCTGGAAAACCGGTAATCTTTACAGGGGAATTTTTTGATAATCGCTTTATGCAGGGAGCATTTCTGTCTGGATTTGTGCTTCTTACAGCTGTGCTTGCAGTTCCGGTGCTTCATGGATTTTTTGCGGTGCAGACGCTTAAAATTGGAGAACTTCTGGCGGTTTACGGACTGTCAGGGGTAAGTATGCTGGTGATTCAGGGACTGAAACGGATGGTAAAGTTCTGATGATGTAAAAAAATACCGGGGATCCGGATCCTTTGAAGTGTGTACTTCAGGGATGCCGGATCTCCGGTATTTTTTATGCACGTTGCTGGATTGGCTGGTTTGCTGAGTCGAGCGAATCTTCGCAATCCGCATTCGTTAAAGCTTTATTCTTCACTTTCGTCGTAACTGTCATCGTAAGAGCCGTCGTCGTAGGAACTGTCGTCATAGGAACCGGAATCATCATCAGAACCATCATCTGAGGAGTCGTCTGTGCTGCCGGAACCGTTATCAGCAGAATTGAAGTTTTCGGAATTGATGTCGATTCCTTTGTCTGCATAATATTGCTCTGCTGTGATGGAATCCGTATCTTCTACGATATTTCCGGAAGCATCGATCATGTTCAGGTCTGTATTAATGGTTACGTCCAGAAGATTGGTTCCTGTGGATGGGGTAACATTCATGGACATGATCTCATTGAATTTCTTTTTCAGGTTGTCGAGAGTGAATACACCGGAACCAATGTATTTCTGGACACCGTTCTGAGATGCCAGTTCTTCCGTATAGTCGGAAAGCATATATGGCCCAAATTCTCCGGCATCACTGTTATAGTGCATGACCAGAGGTTCTACGGTTGGAGTCAGGATTTCAATTGAAGTTTTTCCATCTTTTACTGTTTTCTGGATGGTGAATTTTGCCATTCCGCCAAGGAGCTCTTCCAGTTTCTGCTGGGTGGATACAAAATTTCCCAGAGAGTAGAAGACTACGGTTTCATTGCCTTTATCATCGGTGAGACGGCCGTATGGCTGAAGTACGTGAGGATGTCCTCCGATAATGACATTTACACCCTGTTCCATGAGGTAGGCTGCCCATTGCTTTTCGTATTCATTTGGCATGGTTTCGTCTTCAGTGCCCCAGTGAGCCACGAAGATGATGCAGTCGGCCTGCTGTTTGGCTTTCTGGATCATGGTTGTGATCTTGTCCTTACGGATCATGTCGATCATGTAGTCTTTTCCTTCAATGCCTCCTACGTTTGTTCCGTAGGTATAATCCAGAAATGCAATTTTGATACCGTTTACTTCGCGGATCTTGACGGTGTCTGCATCTTCCTGTGAGTCGTGGATTCCAAGAAGTGTGACATCCGGATAGGTGGTTTTCCAGAAATTCAATGTGTCGGTGAGAAAACCTTCGCCGAAATCATCAATGTGATTGTTGGCGGATTCCACTACGTTGAATCCGGCTTTTATGATGGCGTCTCCTACTTCGGTCGGGGTTGCGAAGGAGGGGTAGGAGCTTACGCTGTCATGGTCGGTTGTGAAGACGGTTTCCTGGTCGATCATTTTGATGTCTGCGTCTTTGATGGCGTCCTGGATGTGGGTGTAGATTTTGTCGTAGTTCCAGTTACCGTCAGAGGATGCGCCTGCGTCTATGAGGCTCTGGTGGTAGAGGTTGTCGCCTACTGCGATGACAGAGGCTGTGGTGGTTTCACCGGTGGTAGTGGTGGTTTCCTGTTTTTCTTTTGAAATGGTGGCTTTTTTGCGGGCATCTATGGCTGGTTTACGGATGAGGCGGTAGTCCAGCTGGTTGAAGAAGAGGACCAGAATAGCCAGGACAACGATGGAGGCTATGAGGCTCAGGCGGGCGTTGCTGCGCTCGCGGAAGTTTAATGGGATGTTGTCCTTGGGGTTGCGCCTGATGGGGCGTTTGGGTTCGCGGAGAGGATCCGGGGTGGATTCTCTTTTGAGGACTCGTTTGAGGGAGTCGGGGATTTTGATGTTGGGTGAGAATTTCATTTATGGTTTACCTTGTCTTTCTTTGGATTTTGAATGTAATTGGTTTGCGTGGTTGTATTATAGCAGATTTTTTTTTTCGTGGGAAGAGGGTGGTGGGGGTGAACGTACGCCCGTGCCGGGGATGCTGTCTGGTATGCGGAGTTGTTGGACGGACGCTGGCAAGGCGTGTGCTGTCTGGCGCCGGGGCTTCGTCGGGGGCTGGCTTCTAAGCCGCTGAAAATCAGCACCCCTCCTGCAGAGTCGTCGCCAGACAGCACACGCCTTGCCAGCTGGTTTTTCAAGCCGGGAAGTGCTGGTGGCTGTCCGGGCAGTGAGGTTCAGGGCATGAGGATAGAGTGGCGGGGTGGGAGTTCGGTTTAGAGTGTGAGGCTGAGTGGTTTCCTGGGAGTTGGATGAGCCGTCAGCGCTGCGCTGGACGGCGTGGAGGAAAGGCTGAGTTTCCTTGTGGTTTGAGGGGAGTAAGTGATTGACTGTAAAAAGTTGTGGAGAATAGGAATAAATCGGCACAGCGTTTTATATCCGATACCGCAGCATCCATCGCCCCACCAGTACATACACACATCCCCACAACGTACAACAAAACTGCGTGGCCGGAGGGGAGGAGCGCGAGGAGGGAAAATGGACTTCGCAACTATGAATGCTTCCCCTCCTCGCATTTCTTTGAAAAGCGAAAAAATTTCCATCTATCTGACTGAAGATTACGATATCTTGCTATCAGCTTGTTGAATTATGGTGGAATTTTCGCGGCTTTGTATGATATATTTAAGATGTATGAGGAATATAGTTTGCAAGAAATAAAGCAGACATTTTAACCAAATCAAGTAAGTCCCCTGCGGGGTTGCGAAAAGCAATAAGCAGTGGGTGGGGACTTGCTTGTATCAGGAGGAGTGCAAGCTCCTCATGATAAACTGCGGAGCAGTTATTTGGTTATGAGAAAGTAGCGAAGCGGATTGCGAATATCCGCTTGACTACAATATCAGACTTTGACAAAAGAGAGGATGCAGTCATGGGTGTTTACAGACGTAAGGCGCAGTATCATGAGACGGATCAGATGGGGATCATCCATCATTCCAATTATGTGAAATGGATGGAGGAGGCCCGTATTGATTTTATGAAGGAGATGGGGTTCGGTTATGGTGAGGTGGAGAAGCGGGGGATCGTTTCTCCGGTTGCCGGGGTTTCGGTTTCTTATAAGAAGCCGGTGCTTTTTGATGATGTGGTGGAGATTTCGGTTTCTGTGAGGAAGTACAGTGGTGCGGTTCTGGAACTGGATTATGAGTTTTTTAATGTGACCAGGGATGAGGTTTGTACGGTGGCTTCTTCGAAGCATTGTTTTACCAGGGATGGGAAGCTGATTTCTCTGAAGAGGGAGATTCCGGAACTGGATGTATTGTTCAGAAATTGCGTGAAGGGAGAGTGAGCAGGATGGAAGTTGTGGAGATGCTTGATAATCTGAAGGAAAAGGCCCGCAGGGACCCGGCGCTTCGGGAGGTTTTGCTTGCTACCCGTAAGGAGAAAGAGCCGCTGGCTGCTTTCTGTAAGAAGTGCCGGGAACTTGGGGTTCCGGTTTATGAGATGGATCTGATCGCGGCAGGGGAAGAGTTTTATGCAGCTATGAAGCGGAGCACCAATGGTGGTGGAGAGAATTCTCCGATGCTTGAGGGTGAAGATGATTTTTATGAGCTGTTTTTTGCGGGGCTGGAGTAAAGAGTTATAATTTTGGTCCAGGGATTCGGTTAAAATTCCGCATCAATATACTTCTCCAGCACCGGGAATTGCACACCGCCGATTTTCAGCACCTGGCTGTGAAATTTTTTCAGGTCAAAATCCTGGCCCAGACGGTTCTGCTCGGAGGTGCGCAGGTCCAGAAGGCTTAAGTAGCCCCAGTAGTATTTCAGATAATTCCCGGGGGTTTCCAGGATGTACTGATAGATTTCGGAGACAACGGTGCTTTCTTCGATGCCAAAGGCTTTCAGGAAGCTGGCTGCTTCGGCCTGGGTCCAGCCGTTGTAGTGGATCTCAATATCCAGAAGTGAGTACATACATAAGTTGATGCTGCGGTTCAGCCAGGAGATCCTGGCAAGTTCTGTGGCAGAAGGATCCTTTATATAACCGGCTGCGTACTTGTAGGCAAAGGGCTCAATATAAGTGGCCCATCCTTCCGCAAAACCGGAGGTGCAGAGCAGATTCCGGATGCCGGAGGGATTCTGGCGCTCAAAAGTGACAGTCTGGTAAAGATGTCCCGGGAATCCTTCATGTGCCAGTGTGGTAAAAAGTTCCAGACCCTGATAACTGGCAGCCGGATTTATATAGATCACATTAGGCGTTCCGGTATCCATGGGCGGGGTGAGATAAAAGGCGGGACTTAAGTAATCTTTCATGGAATCGTGGACTGTGCGGAGTTCAAAAGTGACATCTGCAAGGGCTGGAAAATCTGCCTGGATCTTCTGCTGAAGGGCGTTCAGCATCTGGGCGGGTTTCATTTCTTTGAAAGTGATTCCCTGGTTGAGTGTAGCCAGAAGTTCCGGGTTTTTGCGGAGCATGGTTCCTGCAATACCGATCTCACTGGAAAGCTGTCTGGAGAGGCGTTTTTCCATTTGTTTCACAGGAACGTAAGATCCGGTCTGGCTCTGGAGAAGATAGAGATAGTAGGCTTTTCCTCCCTTAAAATAAGTCAGGCCACGATTGTTTTTCCCTGTGCCACGCAAAGCTTCCAGTCCGGTCATAAGTTCCTGATAGGCGGGAATGACTTCTGTTTTCATGAGACTTTTGTGGGTCAGGATCAGAGCGTTCTGTTCTGAAACGGAAAGTTTTCCATAATCCGAGAGCTTTTTCTGAAAAATATCCAGCATATAATTGTTGTCCGGATTCTGGATAAAAGCGCTGCATTGTGCCAGAACCCGGTCCAGAGTAGTGTCGCTCATAAAGAAACCAGCTTCGGATTTCTTTTTCTCAAATTTCAGGATACTTTGAAAGTAAGGCCGGATGGTGGTGAGAAGGTTGAGATAATCGGTGATATCTTGATCTTCATAAAAAGCGTATTCCGCCAGAAGTACGGGAAGCTGGGCCTGAATGCCGAGACTTGGGCCAAGTGGTTCCTGGAGAAGATAATTGTCGCCCAGAGATTTTTCCGTATGATAATAGAGGAGCATGGAATCCAGGGTCAGCTGATTTTTCGTGGAAAGACAGCTGTAGCGGAAAGATTTCAGCTTTTTTTCGTACTGGCTGCAGATCTGATATGTATTTTTCATGTCTGTCGGGATGGTTCCAAGAGTTGTTTTTTTCCGCGGGATGCCCTGTTTTTCCGGATGTGCAAGGGTATAGTGGAGGGTGAGGGTGCTGCCGGAGACTTCATTTTGAAAAACTTTCCTGGAAAAAGCTTCGAATTTTCCGTTTTCCGTGATCCCATGAGCGGAAAAATAGCCGGCAGTAAGGCCGGTGAGTAATGTCAGAATAAGAAGCAGGATGATGAAAAGAGGGGATTTATTTTTCCTTATTTTAAGAGGCATAAGACATCTTTCATTACTGTTTACAGGCAATATTCCGCAGAGTATGTTGCTGGCCTCGAAATAAACAGTAACGTCCTTTCAGAGCGGCGCTTTGTTCTATCATATTGGAAAATTACGGAATCTATGATATTATGTGAGCGGAAATATACAAAAATGGAAACTATGGAATGGCTATTCCGTATAAAATCATAAAGTGTCAGCGGATCATGAGCACAGACAAGATTCCTCAGTTATAAGTGCATGAAGAATGATGTTACTTTCCGAAATGTTGCGGAGGATGGTGTTGTATTATCCGTTCGACCTGAAAATGGAGAAATAACATGAGCGATATCTATGATCTTGCAATTTTAGGCGGAGGTCCGGCAGGGATCACGGCGGCGATCTATGCGTCAAGGGCCCGATTAAATACCATATGGATCGATAAAAATTTCGCACCGGGCGGTCAGATCACAGCTACCTATGAGGTGGATAATTATCCGGGAATGCCGGGAATCTCAGGTATGGATCTGGGAGAAGCCTTCGGGGAGCATGCCCGGAAACTGGGATTGGAACCGCAGCGCGAGAAGATCCTTTCTTTGGAAAATATTTCCGGAGATATTAAGACGATCCGCACAAAAAAGCATGAATACCAGGCAAAAACACTGATCCTTGCATTTGGGGCGGAGCATCGGAAGCTGGATATTCCGGGAGAAGATGACCTTGGCGGTCTTGGAGTTTCCTACTGTGCTACCTGTGACGGAGCTTTTTACAAGGACAGGATTGCAGTGGTAGTTGGTGGCGGAAACGTGGCTGCAGAAGATGCGGTTTTTCTTTCCGGCCTCTGTGAAAAAGTATATCTTGTCCATCGCCGTGATACGCTTCGGGCGGATAAGGCTCTTCAGGAGAAGGTTTTTGCCTGCGAAAATATAGAAATGGTGTGGGACAGCATTCCCCAGGAGATCCTTGGACAGGAGGAAGTGACAGGTCTTAAGATCCGCAATGTAAAAACCGGGGAAGAACGGGAACTGGAAGCAGATGGTGTCTTTATCGCAGTGGGCATTGTTCCCAGTACGGCACTTGTAAAAGACCAGCTTAAGCTGGATGAGAACGGATATATCTGTGCAGGAGAAGAAGGTGTTACTAGCGCACCTGGGGTTTTTGCAGCGGGAGATATCCGAACCAAGGCACTTCGCCAGGTAGTAACTGCTGTTTCAGACGGAGCCAATGCAGTGGCTTCCGCACAGAAATATCTCTGGAGGACAGACAATGGCAACCATTAAGGAAATCGCGCAGAGAGCAGGTGTAAGTACAACAACTGTTTCCAACGTCATACATGGAAAAACAAAAAAAGTATCTCCTGCCAACATTCAGAAGATCGAGAATCTTATCCGGGAGATGGGATATGTCCAGAAAATGGGACTGAGAGTTCTGAATAAGGAGAAATCCCAGCTGATCGCAGTTGTGATCAATCATCATAAAGACTTCAAGGATTCTGTTATCGGAGATCCTTTTTATGGGAAGATCATCGGTTTTATTGAGAAGTACGTGCAGGAACTTGGCTACTATCTGATGCTCTATTCTGCAAAGGATACGGACAAGATCTTTCAGATGGTCATGGGCTGGGATGTGGACGGCGTCATTGCCATTTCTTTCAGTAAAAGTAACTGCGAAAAAATCTACCAGCTGATCAACAAGCCCATCGTTTCCATTGATGCTTACGGTGAGCTTGACGCAGGCCAGGAAAACCATGTCCTGAATATTGGACTGGATGACGAGAGCGGCGGCTACCTTATGACAAAATATCTCCTGGAATGTGGCTATGAGCATATCCAGGTCTGTGCAGGCCGTGACAATGGTGTGGATCATTTCCGTTACATGGGTGCCCAGCGCGCAGCAAAAGAATTTGCGGGAAAAAAACAGAAGGTGCAGTTTACCGCTCTTGGAATGAACTACGCCAAACGAAAAGAAAGCTATGCGTGGCTGATCCAGCGGAAAAAACCGAAGACTGCGCTGTTTTTCCTGTCAGACCTTTATGCACTGGAGGCGATCAGCTTTTTCAGCAGCCGTGGAGTAAAGATCCCGGAGGAAATCGGAATCGCGGGATACGATAATATCAGCTATGCGGAATTTTCCGTGCCAAGGCTTACTACGATCAGCCAGAATGTGGAGCAGAAAGCTTCCCTTGCCGTAGAGATCCTGATGGAGCGGATCAACGGCGTGGAAAAAGAGCGGGAGAATGAGATCGAGCTTCCGGTTACGCTGATCCCCAGGAAGTCGGTACAGCCGCAGGATGAGAATTAAACAGAATAAAAATGTCAAAAGCCGAAATATACGGGAATTGCCAGTATCTGGCAGCCAGAGTATTTTCGGCTTTTTTGGTAAAATTTCTTATGTGAAACCTGCACAAAACCATAATTTCCAACTTGTCACAATAATAGGTTATGTACATAACCTATTTACACAGCCTGGCTTTGATGCTATAGTGTGAACATAAAGGTTAGGTACATAACCAAAGGGAAAGAGTACAGAAGGAGTGAATACCAGATGAAACAGATTCTGATCGCCACACATGGAAAAATGGCCTCCGGCATTCGTTATACAGCAGAGCTGATCGTTGGAAAAATGGCTGAGATCACAACCATTGATGCTTATGTGACACCGGAAGACAATGTGGAGAAAAAGTTTGAAGAATATTTCGCACAGCATGAAAACGACAGGATTTTCGTTTTCACAGATATTATGGGAGGAAGCGTAAACCAGAAGCTTCTGGGATACAGCCAGAAGGAAAATGTTACGCTGATCACAGGAACCAACCTTCCGGTGCTGATGCAGGTAATGATGGCAGATGACGATGTGACGGAGGAAGAGATCCAGGAATTCATCGATGATGCCAGAGAGGAACTTCAGGTGGTAGACCTGGGCGGTGGAAAGAAATCCACAACGGGAAAACATGATGCAGAAAGCATTGCACAGGGAGAAAAAATCACAGCGCAGACCGCCGCGCCGGATGTAGAAAAATCCGCACCGAAAAAAGCACCGGCCCCGCAGTCCTACGACAATTCCACAGCAAAGATCACCGCACTTCGTGTAGATGACCGTCTGATTCACGGACAGGTTGCTATGACCTGGACCAAACAGCTGGCAGTACAGGGAATCGTAGTAGCCAATGATGAGGCAGCCAACGACAATACCCAGAAGATGGCACTGAAAATGGCAGTACCGGGAGGAATCAAATCCCTGATCAAACCGGTGGATGAAGCCATCCGTATCTTAAATAATCCGAAAGCATCCAGGATGCGTATTCTGGTTCTTACAAGAACCGTAAAAGATGCCCTGAAAATAAGACAGAGCGTTGGTGAGATCGGCTTCCTCAATGTAGGAAATACCGGACGTTTCGACGGAATCGATGTTTCCGAGAAACTTGTCCTGACACCGACCATCATGCTGACAAAAGCAGAGCAGCAGGCACTGAAAGGCCTGGTTGCCCTTGAACCGAAGACCTGTATGCAGCAGGTACCGAATGATGAGCAGAAGCTTGTGAAGGATGTGCTGGATAAATTAAACTGACGCATATCAAAAAGAATGAACGTAATAATTATCTGAATGCAGATCGTGGAATGTGAGTATCCACTGAATAAGTAAAACGTAACAAAAAAGGGAGGAAAGAAAAAATGTTAAACGCATTTCTTGTAGCACTTGCCGTATTTATTTGTGTCGGCGGTGCAGAGCTGATCGGATTTACCATGCTGAACCGTCCGATCGTCATCGGACCGCTGGTAGGTCTGTTTCTTGGAGATCTTCATACAGGAGTGATCATCGGAGCTTCACTGGAAGCCGTATTTATGGGAGTTGTAAACATCGGAGGTGCTTCCGCGGCAGAACCCGGAATCGCCACAGCCGTAGGAACTGCTTTTGCCATCATGCTGGGCAAAGGTTCTGAGGTAGCCCTGACACTGGCACTTCCAATTGGTATCCTTGGTTTTCAGATCAAGACCGTTCTCTACATCTTTATTGTAGGTATGTTTGCAAAAACTTTCGACCGTCTGGCAGCAGAGGGCAAGGAGAAACAGATTATCGCCCTTCATTACGGACTCTGGGCTGTAAACTGGTTTTTGTATTCCCTGTTCGCATTCTTCGGAATCCTGTTCGGATCTGACGCAGTCAGCGCACTTCTGGATGCGATCCCGGATGTTGTTATGAACGGCCTGACCGTCTGCGGTGGACTTCTTCCGGCAGTAGGTATGGCGATGCTGATGAAAATGCTCTGGGACAACAAGATCTGCATGTTCTACTTCCTGGGATTTGTCCTTGCAGCATACTTAAACCTTCCGCTGATCGCCCTTGCCGTGATCGGTGTGATCATTGCCATTTCCATTGGTATGAACGATTACAAGCTGAATCAGCTTGCAGCACAGAGAGTAGCAGTTTCACCGGCCGGTAGCGCTGACGAATATCTTGACGAAGAAGAGGAGGAATTTTTCTCATGAGTAATTTAACGAAATCCATTCCTGCAGATGAAAGAAAAATGCTGAGAAAAGCGTTCTGGCGTTCCTTTACTCTGTATGCGGCAGTAAGCCCGGCAAAACAGGGAGCTTCCGGCTTCTGCTATTCCCTGATGCCTTTTATCAATAAATTTTACAAAAACGATGAGGAAGGCAAAAAAGCTGCCCTCACAAGAAGTATGTCTTACTTCAATACAACCATCACCTTATCTACATTCATCATGGGTCTTGTGGCATCCATGGAGAAGAAAAACAGCGAGCAGAAGGATTTTGATGCAAGCTCCATCAATGCGGTGAAATCTTCCCTGATGGGACCTCTGGCCGGTATCGGTGATTCCATTTTCTGGGGCGTTCTCCGTGTAATCGCAGCCGGAATCGCAGTAGGACTTGGTGCATCCGGAAACGTTCTGGCACCGATCGTGTTCCTGCTTCTTTTCAACATTCCGTCTATTCTTGTGAAATATTACGGAACCTTCCTGGGCTACAAGCTTGGTTCCGAATACATCCAGAAGGTTTATGCAAGCGGTCTTATGAACATCCTGACAAAGGCTGCCAGCATTGTAGGGCTGATCATGGTCGGCGGTATGACTGCCAGCATGGTAACCTTTAATTCCACTTATGAACTCACCATGAAGGGTGAATCTGTTCTGAATCTCCAGAACATGCTGGACCAGATCTTTATCGGCATCGTTCCTCTTGGACTGACTCTTCTGTGCTACTATCTGCTGAAAAAGAAAAATATCAGCATCACAGTTCTGATCATTGGTGTTATCATCCTGAGCATCCTTCTCTCTCTTCTTGGAATTGCATAAGCCTTAAGGATAAGGAATAAAGATCAGAATTATGAAAAGGCGGGCCGTATAGGGTCCGCCTATAAAAAAGCCTAAAAAAAGTTATATCGAAATAACTGACCGCAAAAAGGGCAGTTGAAGAACACCTGACCGGATATAAATAAGCAGCAAATACGGATTATAAATATCTGCTCAATGCAAAATAAAGGAGACATAAGAAATGAAAGATTGGTGGAAGAATTCCGTTGTATATCAGATTTATCCAAGAAGCTTTAAGGACTCCAACGGAGACGGCTTCGGCGATCTCCAGGGCATTATTGAAAAACTCCCCTACCTTCAGAACCTTGGGATCGATGTGATCTGGCTCAGCCCTGTTTTTGATTCCCCACAGGACGACAACGGTTACGATATCAGTGATTACCGAAAGATCTATGCAGGTTTCGGAAGCAACGAGGACATGGATGAGCTGATCAAAAAAGCTCACGAACATGGCATCAAGATCGTTCTGGACCTGGTTGTCAACCACACTTCCGATGAGCATGCATGGTTCGTGGAAAGCCGGAAGTCAAAAGACAACAAATACAGTGATTATTACATCTGGAAAGACCCGAAAGCAGATGGCAGTGAGCCAAACAACTGGGGTTCCAGCTTCTGCGGAAGTGCCTGGGAATACGACGAAGAGCGTGGCCAGTATTACCTTCATTTCTACAGCAGAAAGCAGCCGGATCTCAACTGGGAAAATGAAACTGTCCGTAAGGAAATCTATGATCTGATGAAGTTCTGGATGGATAAAGGTGCTGATGGATGGCGCATGGATGTGATCGCGTCTATCTCCAAGGATCAGTCCTTCCCGGATTACCCGAAGACTGATGACCGCAAGTATTATACAGGAAAATATCACAGCAACGGACCAAGACTTCATGAGTTTATCCATGAGATGAACCGGGAGGTGCTTTCAAAATATGACTGTATGACGGTAGGTGAGGCGCCAGGTTCCACACCGGAAGTTGCAAGACTTTTCACAGATCCGACGAGGGAAGAGCTGAACATGATCTTCACATTCGAGCATATGAACATCGACCGTATCCCAGGTTCTGTAAACCGCAAGTGGGCGCTGAAACCTTTTGATCTCCGAGAGCTGAAACGTGTGATGACCCAGTGGCAGAACAAGCTTTATGGGAAGGGCTGGAATGCTCTGTACTTCGAAAACCATGACCAGCCACGTGTGATCTCCAGATGGGGAAATGATACCACTTACCGTGAGGAATGTGCAAAAGCTTACGCTACTGTTCTCCACGGCATGCAGGGAACTCCTTATGTATATCAGGGTGAGGAGATCGGTATGACAAATGTACAGTTCCCGCTGGATGAATACGAGGATATCGAGGTGCGTAACGCATACCAGGATCTTGTTATTAAGAACAAAACCATCTCTGAAGATGATTTCCGCAAGGCAGTATGGAACAAGAGTCGTGACAATGCCAGGGTTCCGATGCAGTGGGATGACAGCGAAAATGCAGGATTTACAACCGGCAAGCCATGGTTCCGCCTTTCTGACCGTTACCAGGAGATCAATGTAAAAAAAGCTCTGGAAAAAAATGATTCTGTGTTTTATTATTATAAGGATCTGATCTGTCTTCGTCATGAGGAAGAGCTTCTCACAGAAGGTGACTATCAGCTCCTTCTTCCGGAAGACGAGAAGATCTTTGCATATTTAAGAACTTCCGACAAAGAGCAGTGGATCGTGGTGGCAAACCTTTCTGAGGATACGGTAAGTACAGAAGGTCTTGCAAAATATGTGTCCGATAAAGAGGATATTAAGATTGCAAACTATAAGGACAGAACAGGGATCAAAGCGGACTTAAGACCGTACGAGGCGTTTATGATGAGGATCCGATAATTCCTGAGCTGTTGTATATGTAGTAGTAAAGTGGAAGAAAAGTCTCCGCTTTACAGAGAGCAGGTATGAGTATTTGTGCGTATCTGTACTGCCAAAGGATATCCGGGTGCAGTGCAGATGCGCTTTTTGCCTGTGAGGAAAAGACAAACAGGAGGAAATTATGGAAAAATATATCATTGCAGTGGATATGGACGGAACTCTTCTGAACAGTGAGAATAAGATTTCCGAGAGGAACAGAAATGTTCTGCAGCGGCTGATCGATGACGGACATTATGTGGTACCGGCAACCGGAAGGACCAGAGAGCTGATCCCCCAGGAGTTTTCTGTGCTCCGGGGTGTGAAATGGGGAATCGTGGAAAACGGCTGTGTTGTCTGGGACTACGATAAAAATGAGATGATCTGGCGAAAAACCATGCCCAAAGGAATGGTAAGCAAAATTCTGAAGGATGTGGAAAACAGCGGCGCAAAAGGCTGGATCGCAGAGGCTTATGCAAACGGAATCGCCTATTCTGATGCGGATGCCAGAGATTATGTGGCATCTGTAGCGGATAAAGATCTGCTGGAAAAAACTTTTGTAGATTATTTCCTCAGCAGACATGTATATGTTAAGGATTTTTATCATCAGAAAGATATTCTGGATCAGGCAGAGAAGATCAATATTTATTTTGATGATATGGAGACCAGCAGGGCACTTCGTGAGAAATGGAAGGATCTGGATGATGTGGCAGTGACCACTTCCATCAGCGGCAATGCGGAGTTTAATGCTGCAGGTGTGGACAAGGGTGTGGGTCTTGCCATGCTCCGCACAAAGCTTGGTATTGACCGGATGCATGTGATCGCTTTCGGAGATAATGAGAATGATCTGGAAATGCTGGAGGGTGCGGGCATTGGTGTTGCTATGGGCAACTCCAAACAGTATGTAAAGGATGCCGCCAATGAGGTGACCGGAGATAATGATCATGATGGTGTGGCGGAATTTCTGGAGAGGTTTTTCGGGCTGTAAGCTGTGGGCGATCGTGATCGCTGACATAAGAGACAGGGAAATGTATTTTTCTCTGTCTTTTTTTATTTTCATTTTCTGTGATATAAGGTATGATAAACGAAGAGGATGAGGGGATTGCCGGCTTTGACCGGTAGTTCCCAGTGAAAATTTTTTGAGGAGATCAGGAGGATATTTTTTAATGAAAAATCTGATACCGAAGCGTGTGATGGAGTATATCATTATCACATTTGCTGTTGTTCTGATGGATGTGGGGATTTATGTGTTTAAGTTTCCGAATAATTTTTCCTTTGGTGGTGTTTCGGGTATGGCGGTTGTGTTTTCGCATTTTATTCCGATGACGTCTGCGCAGATCAACCTGGTGATCAATCTTATTTTGCTGGTGATCGGGTTTGTTATTCTTGGCAGAGATTTTGGAGTGAAGACGGCTTATGTTACGGTTGTTTCTTCTTTGCTTCTGAATGTGTTTGAGAAGGCTTTTCCTATGGACAGGGCGCTGACGGGGAATATTATGCTGGAGCTTTGTTTTGCGATCATTTTGCCGGCGTTGGCTGCGGCGCTGCTGTTTTTTGAGAATGCTTCGGGTGGTGGCACGGATATTGTGGCGATGATCATTAAGAAGTATTCTACGATGAATATTTCGGGTGCGTTGTTTGTGGTGGATTGTGTGATCGTTGTTGTTTCGTTTATGGTGTTTGATCTTACTACGGGGCTTTGTTCTGTGCTGGGGCTTATGGCTAAGACGTTGATGATCGATAAGTCTATTGAGAGGATGAAGCTGAATAAGTATTTTACGATCATTTCCAGTAAGCCGGATGAAATCTGTGAGTTTATTATGAATGGTTTGGAGCGGAGTGCTACGGTTTATCATGGGGAGGGGGTTTATTCGCATAAGGATAAGAAGATTATTCTGACGGTTGTTGATGTGAGGCAGGCGGTGTTGCTGCAGAGGTTTATTGATGAGGTGGATCCGCAGGCGTTTTTGATGGTTACTAAGAGTAGTGAGGTTGTTGGGAAGGGGTTTATGAGTTATATTTGATGCAATCGTATGGGATTATTGTATGCTGATCGTAGGTGATTGTGTATGATTGTAAGCTGATGGAATTAGGAGAGCGTTCTTTGTGGTCTGGATGGGCTGCGGGGCGCTCTTTTTTTGTGGTGGAGGGTGGAGGGCGGATGGCGGATGACGGACGCCGGGGAGACGGGTGCCGGTTGGCTCCGGGCTTCGTCGGGGGCTGGCTTCTAGGCTGCCGGAATTCTGCTAAAACCGTTTTTAAAAAGTCCGAACTCGCGGCTTGCTGCCGCTCAGACAGCGGACTTTTTAAAAACAACGCAGATTTCCGCCAGCCAAGAATCAGCTCCCCTCCTGCAGAGTCGTAGCCAACCGGCACCCGTCTCCCCGGCTGTTCGGTTCCGGGCGGGAGGTAGTGATGGGGGTGTGGGGAGACTGGCGGAAGTGGGGATTGATGAGGGCTGGAGGATTGAGTGGATTCCCGGGAGTTGGATGAGCCATCAGCGCTGCGCTGGATGGCTGGGAGGAAAGGCTGAGTTTCCTGTGGCCTGAAGGTGAGGGATGTGCCATCGTCGCTGTGCTGGATGGCTGATTGGTGTGTGAAGGTTTTGTGAAAGGGTTTGACAGGTGGGGATTTTTATGGTAGGATACACACTTACGTAACAAAATTAATAAAATTGTAACAAATTAGTGAGCGAGGAGCGTGGCGAAGTGGATTGTGAATCTCTGTCTGAATGGATGGATTGTGTTGCTGCGTGGTTTTCTGAGAGGAGTTTTATTGTTTATGTTTTATAAGAAATTTGCTGCTGTTGTTCTGAGTGCTGTTCTTGTGGGTGTGGTTCCTTCTGTTGTTTTTGCGGATGTGGATGATGTTAGTGCTGTGTCTGATGGAGATGTGGAGGTGCTTTCCATTGAGGATGGTTTTTCGGATGGAGCGGATTCTATTTCTGCTTTTGCCAGTGCTCTGGCGGATAAGACGGTTTCTGAGGTTCAGGGGTATCAGGAGGCGAAGGCTGAGGCTGAGGTGATCGCACAGGAGAGGCTTGAGGCTGAAGCGGCTGCTGAGGCTGCGCGTAAGGCGGAAGAGGAGCGGAAGGCTGCTGAGGAGGCGCGTCTGGAGATGCGACAGGGGATTGTGGATTTTGCGCTGCAGTTTGTGGGGAATCCTTATGTTTATGGTGGTACGAGTCTGACTAACGGGGCGGATTGTTCGGGGTTTGTGATGTCAGTGTTTGCGGAGTTTGGGTATGAGCTTCCTCGTGTTGCTGCGGCTCAGTGTGCGGCTTCTGAGAAGAAGAGTGTTGCGGATATTGAGGCTGGTGATCTGGTTTTTTATGGTGATGGTGGTATTGATCATGTGGCTCTTTATATTGGTGATGGCAAGATCGTTCACGCCAGTACAGCAGCTACAGGGATTAAGGTTTCCGACTATGATTACCGGGCTCCGGCTGCGGTTGGTTCGTTTGTGGCTTAGGATATAGATATAAATGATTTACTGATATGAAATATAAACTGTCTGCGGAGATTTTTTGGTTGGGTTGGCTGAAAAATAGCTGCGGGCAGTTTTTTTGAAGAAAAATAGTGTATAATTTAACCGAACCAAGGAAGTTCCCTGCGGGGTTGCGAAAAGCAATAAGCAGTGGGTGGGGACTTAGATAAAATTCAGAAAGGTTGTGGGGTTATGAATACGAAGGAAATCAGTGGTAAGCGGCAGATGGAGTTTCTGGCCGGGTTTGATTTTGTCAGAGAAGCGGGTACTGCTGGGGAAGTGAAGGCGGCGAAGATGATCAGGGATACTTTGGACAGCTTCGGAGTGAAGAATTGGATGGAGGAGTTTTCTTTTTGGGGTTTTCGGATCAACAGGGCGGTGCTTAAGGTTGTGGAGCCTTATCAGAAGGAGTATGTGGTGACCGGGTATGGAAGATGTGGAAATACTGGGGCAGAAGGTCTGAAAGCGGATTTTTTGTATGTGGAGAATGGAGATGCTGTCAGTCTTTCCCGGGCGAAGGGTAAGATCGTTATGGTGAATGGCCGGGTGAGTGGTGATGTGTATCAGAGACTGGTGAGCGCCGGGGCTGTTGGTTTTGTCAGTGTGGAGGGTTCTCCGCTGGATGAAGGAGTGGACAGGGTTCCCTGTCAGCGTAGCCTGCCGATGATCTTTCCGGGAAATGCAGAAGGAGAGATAGAAGGATTGTCGGAGTCTTCAGAGGATATTCACGAGATGCAGGAAAAATATAGTGGTAGGATCCCGGGTGCGAATCTTCATTATAAAGATGCGGTGGAGCTGGTGACGGAGGGTGCAGCTGTGGTTTGTCTGGCTGTAGAACAGGAAGTGACGGCCTGTACATCCCGAAATGTAGTGGCGAGGATTGAAGGTACGGATAAGAAAGATGAGATTTTAACGCTTACGGCGCATTATGATTCGGTACCGGAGGGACCGGGGGCCTATGATAATATGGCCGGAGCGGCGATCATCATGGAGCTTTGCAGATATTTTCAGCAGTACAGACCGCGCAGGACTATGGAGTTTGTGTGGTTTGGTGCTGAGGAGAAGGGCTTGCTGGGCAGCCGGGATTATATCAGAGTTCATGAGAGTGAGCTTGGACCGCATCGTTTTAATATGAATGTAGATCTGGCCGGGCAGCTGATCGGAGGAAATGTTCTGGGAGTGACGGGAGAGGCTTCTGTTTGTGATAAGCTTCTTGAGATCGCTGACGGAGCAGGGATCGGAGCGTCTGTGAAGAATCAGATCTGGGGAAGTGATTCCAATTCTTTTGCATGGAAGGGAATTCCGGCCATGACTCTGAACCGGGATGGTTTTGGCATGCATACCCGTTACGATACCATTGATCTGCTGTCTGCCTGGTCGCTGGAGAGAAGTGCGATCCTTCTGGGATGTATTGCAGATGAACTGGGGAATGCGGAGGTTTTCCCATTTGAGAGAAAGATGCCGGGGAAATTTATCAGAGAGCTGGATGAATATATGTGCAGATAGTAAAAATCTGATTTTATCTGCTCATAACTGGATATTTGTTATGGAACTGTGGGGACTTGTCTGTTTCGGAAGAGTACAGGCAAGTCCCCATAAGTTATTCAATATTTTCAATGTTTATTGACCTTTATAATTTCGCAAGAGAACATGTGGCTTTGAGTCAGGGGGATATTTGCAGCTTTGTAAGGGATTTCCGGAACAGGGGCAAGTGGATGTTCGCAATTGAATCATGGAACTTACTTGATTTGGTCAAAATACGATAAAACAATAAAAAATAATACTAAATAATTGACAGTAAGATACCGAACTGTTATACTGAAATTACAGACTTTCCAGAGATCAATGCGCCGGATATTGTTTTGCGGAGCATTGATTTCTGGAACTTTTATAGATGATTATTTATAGAAAAATCAGGGAAGAGGAGATAGGAACATGTTTACAGAAGAACGACAGAATGCAATAGAGAAATGTCTCCGCGAAAAAGGAAAAGTCAGGGTCAAAGAATTAAGCGAGATGTTTCAGGTTACGGAGGACTGTATCCGCAAGGATCTCAAGATCCTTGAAAATGCAGGCAGATTAAAGAGGACTTACGGCGGAGCGATCTTGTCACAGGAGTATCCTCTGGAGAGAAACGTAGTAGACAGGCGTATGTACAATCTTGATAAGAAGAAAGTGATCGCTGCGAAAGCCTTCAAGCTGATCAAAAATAACGAAACGATCTTTCTGGATGTTTCCACTACAAATATAGAGCTGGCAAGGCTTATCGCTTCGTCGGGTATGCATGTTGTGGTTGTCAGCAATATGATCGATATCCTGCAGATCCTTGCTGCGAATCCGTCCATCACGGCCATAGGCACAGGGGGAACTATGTACCGTTCGGTGAACGGATTTATGGGAGCTGCGGCCATTGAGGTGATCAAGCAGTACAGCTTTGACCGGGCATTTTTGGGAAGCTGTGGCGTGGATATGACAGATTTTGCAGTTACTACATCCGGAGTGGAGGATGGGCTGACCAAGAAGGCGGCAGTGCAGAGCAGCAGACATAAATATGTGGTTATGGAGAGAGAGAAGTTTTATTTTAACGAATCTTATAAATATACACATTTTGATGATATCAGTGGGATCATTACCGATGAATTTCCGGATGATACCATTGTGAACATACTGAGGAATACCGGAGTGAAATTACTCTGAGCAGACAGTAACAAAGGGGGATTTTTACATGAAAGACTATATTCTGGAAACCTGTGTGGATTCTGTGGAATCCGCCATGGCAGCAGCCGAGGGTGGTGCGGACAGACTGGAGCTTTGCAGTAATCTGATCATCGGGGGAACAACTCCCGGCCCATGGCTTTTTGAGGAAATAAGGAAGCGTTCAGATATCCGGATCCATGCGCTGATCCGTCCGCGGTTTGGAGATTTCTGTTATACAGATGCGGAATTTTCTATGATAAGGAATGCAGTAAAGGATTTCCGCAAAATGGGAGCGGAGGGTGTCGTGGTAGGTATCCTGAAACCGGATGGCACCTTGAATATGGAACAGATGAAAGAGCTGATGGATGCGGCGGGAGATATGTCTGTTACGCTGCACAGGGCTTTTGATGTGTGCGCAGATCCGATCGAGGCTATGGAACAGGCAATCTCTCTGGGAATCGATACAATCCTTACCTCCGGACAGAAGAATACCTGCCTTCAGGGTGCGGAGCTTTTGAAGGAACTGGAAACCAGGAGTCAGGGACGTATCACCATCCAGGCGGGGAGTGGCGTCGGTGCGGAAGTGATCCGCCAGCTTTATCCTCTTACCGGGATCAAGGCTTATCATATGAGCGGCAAGGTTGTAACGGACAGTGCGATGCAATTTCGCAAGGAAGGTGTCAATATGGGACTTCCGACATTCAGTGAATATGAGATATGGCGTACAGATATTGAAAATGTTCGTGCTGCAAAGAAAGTTCTGGAGGAATTATAATGGCTGAGGGGAAGATTTTTCTGAAAGAAAACCGTGATCGGATCGAAAAAAAATATCGGGAGCAGATGATGGGGTTACCGCAGGTTTTTGCGGAGATTGATAAAAAGCTTGCGGAATGCACAGACGAAGTGGCTCTGGCGTGCAAATATTTATATGCGTTCATGCCGTACAGTGATATCGGAAATTACGCGTTTGAAGTATTCCTGGATTATGCGGAGAATGGCGTATATTTATGGAAGGAAAACTCCGGGGTGGCAGAGCTGCCGGAGGAAATCTTTTTGAATTATGTGCTGTTTCATAGAGTAAATGAGGAGGAGATCGCACCCTGCCGTACATTTTTCCGCAGGGAGATCGGAGAGAGAACTGAGGGAATGAGCTTCCGGGAAGCTGCCCTGGAGGTGAACTACTGGTGTGCACAGGAGGCTACCTATCATTGTACAGATGATCGTACCCTGTCTGCACTTGCCGTATACCGCAGAGGAAACGGAAGATGCGGAGAGGAATCTGTATTTACCGTTAATGCACTGAGAAGTGTTGGTGTACCTGCCCGTCAGGTATATGCACCAAAGTGGTCTCATTGTGATGACAATCATGCGTGGGTGGAAATCTGGTGCGATGGAAGCTGGTATTTTCTGGGAGCCTGTGAGCCGGAGGAGATCCTGAATAAGGGATGGTTTACCAACGCTTCCTCAAGGGCCATGATGGTCCATTCAAGAGTTTTTGATACCATGATCCCGGAGGGAGAAGTGATCGGCAAAGATGGTATGGTGACTATGCTCAACGAGCTGAAACGATATGCACTGACAAAAGAGATCACTGTGTCCGTAAAGGATTCACATGGAAAACCGGCAGAAGGTGCAGAAGTTTCTTTTGAGGTGCTGAATTATTCGGAATATGCCCCGATCGCAGAACTGAAAACCGACAGTCTGGGAAAAGTCAGCCTGACAACAGGGCTTGGAAGTATCCATATTTCTGCAAGGATGTATGCAGATGGAGAATGGCTGCATGCAGAAAACAGCATGGATACAAAAACAGAGGATTGTTGTGAGATCTGTCTGATGCCCGTAGGAAAGGAAAAGGGTATTTTTTATGAGGAGTGGACGGAGATCGATATGATCGCACCTCATGATGCACCTGTAAATAAAGATATGCCAACATCGGAGCAGAAGGAAAGAGGCAGCAGACGTCTGGCAGAGGCAAACGCTTACAGGGAACAGAAGGTAAGAAACCTGAGCAATCTGGAGTGTCGGAAATTCCTGGAAAAAGAAACTGGAGATTCTTCAATGAGAAAAAAACTCCTTGAAGTCCTCACAGAGAAAGACAGAACAGACTGTATCAGCCAGGTTCTGGAGGAGCACCTGAAATCTGCATTACCGTATGAAAAAAACATGGATGCAGATATTTTTGTACCATATGTACTGAACCCGAGAGTTGACGATGAAGTTTTGCAGAAATACAGAAAAACGATTCTTGAGCAACTGTCGGAAGAAGAAAAAAATATGCTGCAAAAGGAACCGGCGAAGATCTGGAAGTGGATTGAGGATAAGATCGTTTCCAGCCCGGAGAAAGAACGCAGCAGTGTGATCACCACGCCGTCCGGATGTCTGAAAACGGGAACAGGAAGTCTTCTGTCAAAGAAGATCCTTTTTGTGGCAATGGCGAGAACGCTGGGAATTCCGGCACGCCTGAACCCTCATGACCGTTCCATGGAGTATATGAAAAACGGAAAATTCATCCCGGTATCTGCGGAAACGGAGAAAAAGGCATCGATCCTTCTGAAGGCAAGTGCGGATACACAGTGGAAATATTTCCAGAACTGGAGCATCGCAAAACTGGAAGCCGGAAAATATATCACACGGAAGCTGGAAGCCGAAAATTTCAGAGATCAGGTGATGAAGCTGCCGCTGGAAGCGGGAAATTACAGGATCCTTACCTCAAACAGATTGCCAAATGGAAATATATTTGCAGCGGAGTATTATTTTGAGGTTCAGATCGGAGAAATGAAGAGGGTGGAGCTGGCATTTCGGAATGCAAACCTGGAAGACATGCTGGAGAATATCTCCATACCGGAATTTACTCTCAGAAAAGAAGATGGAAGCACCGTGAAGGCGTCAGAACTGACGGCAGATGGGAAGCATATCCTGGCGTTTCTGGAAGAGGAGAAAGAACCGACGGAGCATATCTTAAATGAGATGATGGAGCAGGAAGAAGCTTTTTCCCGATATGCGAAGAGGATCATTTTTGTAGTAAAAAGCAAAAAAGCGCTGGAGACCCCTACCCTTTCAAGAACACTGGGCAAGCTTGGAAATATTCAGATCTTATATGATGATTTTTCAGAGCTCATCAATACACTGGGAAGAAGAATGTACGTAGATCCGGATAAGCTTCCGCTGATCATTGTGACAAACGGAAGCCTGAATGGGATCTATGCAACCAGCGGATACAATGTGGGAACCGGAGATATGCTGCTGAGACTGCTGTGACAGATATAACGGATATATACAGAAGGAACACAGACCGTATCATCGACTGTGTCGGTGACGGTCTGTGCCTTTTGTAAAAGCTGTGAAATTATTGCAGTGGTTCAGATGCTCAGAATATGCGGGTAGATCGGAATGAAAATGCCTGTTGTGCTTCCCGAAATTGCCGTAATAAAAGTTGCTTTGCATTACTTAGCGTCAGAAAAGAGATCACGCACGGAATCCCGGTAGATACATTCTGGCTTCAGGCGTATCGTCCTTGGAAAATCACTGTAGTCTCCGTTCATTCTGCGAAGCAGCAGATCACAGGCCTGCTCTGCCAGACCGGTCAGCGGCTGACGGACAGCGGTCAGCTGAGGAGAAAGCAGCATGGACAGTTCAAAATCATCAAAGGAGACAACAGACAGGTCTTCCGGGATCCGGATGCCAAGGCTGTAGATCGCTTCATAAATACCGAGGCATAGTGTATAGTTCGCAGAAAATACGGCAGTCGGACGTTCCGGAAGATTCCATAATTTCTGCATTGCCTGATATCCAAAGTCGTTTGTGTAATTTTCAGCGATGATATAATCGGGGTTAACAGGAATATCGTAGTCTTCCAGTGCCCGGAGATAGCCTTTTTTTCGTTCACATGCAGTATAGGATGCAGGGGAACCGGTGACAAGGGCGATCTTCTGATGCCCCATTTTTATCAGATGCTCCACGATCTCGTAGGCTCCGGAGGTACAGCTGGTCTGTACACAGTCTGTACGGTGGAAATGGCTGTGTTCTTCCAGCTCCACAACAGGGATTTTGGCGTGTTCCACAGCAGAACAGATGTCCTGGTTCAGACTGAAAGAGGTAATGATAAGGCCGTCGATCCCGGAGCGGAGCATGTGAGGGACGAATTTATTGACATGATCCTTATATTTGTCGCCGCTCATAAATGTGAGAGAATAACCGTGAGCGCGCATGGTGTTTTCTATTTTGCTCAGAAGAAAAGCATTATGCGGAGTATTGGGAGGACCGGATACCAGACCGATACGGTAAGTCTTGGAGGAACGAAGTCCCCGGGCCGTGTTTCGTGGAACGTAATTCAGTTTCCGGATCGCTTCGTCGATCTGCTTTTTGTTTTGCGGCCGTACAGTTCCGCCGTTGATATATTTTGAAATGGTGGCCAATGCCAGACCGGTTTCTCTGGCAATGTCCTTGATGGTTGCACTCATAAATCAATCCTTTCCGGATGCTGTACTGTTGTGTTCGGACAGGTCTTTTACGGAGCACCGCGGGTGGAATACAACATCCAGCATGTCTATTTTGGGAAAATCCGTATAGTCTCCATGGATCCTTTTTAAAAGTAATTCCACAGCATGTTTCCCCATGCTTGTCAGATCCTGTGAGACGCAGGTCATAGTCGCGCTCATGGTCTTGAAAAGCGGATCATCATCAAAGCACACAAAGGAAATATCCTGAGGAACGGAAATTCGTGCCTGGCTGGCAGCGCTTAAACCGCCCATTGCGGAGAGATAGCAGTCAAAAAAAACAGCAGTAGGGGGATCGGAAGAATCAATAAGCTTCTGGAAATGCAGGTTGCTCTGGGTGATCGTTTCTGCAGTGGAACCAAAAGAAACAGGGGGAAAAGAATCCTGCTGTTTCAGAAGGTCAATGCCATTTTTCTGATATACATCCACAAAGCCCTGGATCCGCTGCTCGATGGTGTAGGAGTCCAGATACTGTTCCATGATCCAGACCTTTGTGTGGCCTTTTTCCAAAAGGTGCTCTGCCAGCAGTGCACCGCCTCTGTAATTATCAGAAATAACACAGTCTACAGGAAAATGTCTCATGGAAGCAGGAATCTGATCGAGCATTACAACCGGTATGCCGGCATTCTGTAAGAGCTGGTACAGGTCATCATGCCAGCAGGATGGGAGCATGATGACTCCGTCAAAGTGCTGGGAGATAATATCCTGTATCGTATCGATCTCCTTCTGATGTTCAAAAAAGAAAGAACAGACAATAACTGTATAGCCATGATCCGTGAAATGCTTGATAATGGAGTTGACAAGCTCGCCCCAGAAATAATTACCAAGATCTGAGATCAGGATACCGATGGTATGTGTGTTTTTGGCACGGAGAAGCTGGGCATTCCGGTTTGGGGTATATCCAAGCTCCTGAATTGCCTTTTCTATAAGGATACGATTTTCTTCCCGTATTTTTTTGTGGTTTATATATTTGGAGATCGTTGCGGTGGACAGGCCTGTCGCACGGGCGATATCATTGATCGTAACGTTCATGTAAAACCTCCGGTTCTGATACATTTACAGATAATAGAGTATTTTCATATTATATCATGAAAAAGAAAATGCCTCAATACACATGGCATTTTTTACACATAAAGTATCAGAAAAAACGAGCGTATTGTACAGAAAATTGATAAAAATGAAACGTTTAACAAAACCTGATACGAAAAAGTACACAAAAACAAGACGAAATAATTGTAAAAAAATAGGAAAAATGATTTTTGCCCTATGATTTTACTTGAAAAGCTGCTTCGGATGCGGTAAGATAGTCTTAACAAAAAACGAAACGTTTTATGCAACAAGAAAATCAGCTATACGAAACAAGGAGAAGGTTATGGCAGACACAAAGCAGCAGTGGTATAAAGATGCCAAATACGGATTATTCATCCATTGGGGACTTTATTCCATCCTTGCAGGAGAATGGAAAGATCCGAAGACCGGCGAGGTCACCAAGACAGACCGTATCGCAGAGTGGATCGAGAACAATCTCAACATTGACAAGGAAGATTACAGAAAGCTGAAAGATGAGTTCCATCCGGACAAATTTGACGCGGACATGTTTGTGAAAAGAGCGAAAGAGCAGTGGGGTGTTAAATATATCGTTCTTACTTCCAAGCATCACGAGGGATTCGCAATGTACGATTCCAAGGTCAGTGATTTTAATGTAGTGAAGGCTGCAGGAAGAGATATCTTAAGAGAGCTTTCCGATGCTTGTAAGAAATATGACATGACAATGGGTATCTATTATTCACAGGCTCAGGACTGGGATGATGACAATGCCTATAAGAAGGATTACGAAGACAAGAACGAATGGAAGCCGGAATTCCGTACATACTTCGATGAGAAATGCAAACCGCAGTTAAAAGAGCTTCTTGAGAATTACGATAATATTTCCCTGATCTGGTTTGATACTCCGATGGGAATGACCGCAGACGAAGCTCAGGAATTAAGAGACTGGGTTAAGGGTATTAAGCCTGACTGCATCATCAGCGGACGTATCGGACACCAGAAGGGCGATTACATGACCACCGGTGATAACTTTATTCCACGTCTTCCATACGACGGTGACTGGGAAGTACCGGCAACTGTAAATGATACATGGGGTTATAATAAATACGATACAAACTGGAAGAATCCGGATGATATCCTGAACCTTCTTCTCAAGATCGTCGGCAGAGGCGGAAATTACCTGCTGAACGTAGGACCAATGGCAGACGGAACTGTTCCGGAAGCTTGTGTCGAGGTTATGAATGAGGTTGGTAAATACGTGACTGAGAATGCGGAAGCAATTTACGGAACCAAGAATGTTGGTATCTATCCGTATGAGATCCCGAGCATTGAATTTACAAAGAGACCACATAAGCTTTACGTACACGTCCTTGCACCGAGATATCGAGTTGAACTGCTGAACATCGGTAATCAGTTAAAGGGTGCATATGTGGTAAGCACAGGAGAAAAGCTTCCGTGCCGCGCATTAAAGTGCTGCGAAGGAAACTCGATGATAGAGGTAGAGCTTCCGGAGAAGCTTCAGGGGGCAAAGAACTACTGTGTATGCCTGGAGCTTGAGGAAGAAGAGCCGATCTTTGAGGCGATCATCGATTGATCAATTTATGAACATCAATGGGAAAACTATATAATAAAAAATCATATTAAGGGAGGATTTATTCATGAAGAAACGAATGAAAAAAGTTGCAACACTGTGTCTCGCCGGTGTAACAGCAATGTCAACAGTAGGCGTAACAGGAAGCGCCGTATTTGCAAAGGGTGACACAAACTACGATGTAGACAATATGGATTTTGAAAACGTTGAGCTTCGTGTAGCATTCAGATTTAACAACGGATCTGATACAGACGGACAGGCTAAATGGTATTACAAAGCACTTGAAGAGTTCAATAAAGAGAACGAAGGAAAGATCCATGTAACAGATGAGAGTATTTCTACAGAGTCTGATTACGAAGAGAAGCTTACAACAGATTTCGCTTCCGGTAATGTACCGAACGCATTCCTTCAGTATGGCGGAAGCCGTACAAGAGAGTATGTAGATGCAGGATATATACTGGATCTGACACCATACTTTGAACAGTATCCGGAATGGAAAGAGGGAGTTCAGGATTTTGCATGGGAGACAACACAGTTTGACGGCATTGAAGGAACCTATGGTATTCCGTGGTCCGCTTATCAGCTCTGTCTCTACTACAACAAAGATTACCTTGATCAGGTTGGCGTAGATGTTCCGGAGTCCTGGGATGATCTTGTTGATGCCTGCGCAAAATTAAAAGATGCAGGAATCCAGCCATTCAACTACTCTGACAAAGATAACTATCACTTCGAGCATCTGATGAGTGCTCTTGCTCTGAAAGCTTACGGAACAAGCATCGCAGATGATCTTGCAAGCGACAAAGAGGCTTACAACGGCGAGAAGATGGTTGCAATCTATCAGAAGATGAAAGATATGATCGATGCAGGATACTGGGGAGATGGAATCCTCAGCACAGACTTCAACACAGAGAGAAATATGTTCGAGGCAGGAAAAGCTGCATTCACAGTTGACGGAACATGGAACTGCGGTAACTTCCAGAATGACTCCGATACAACTCTCTTCGATGCTCAGAAGATCGGTGTTACAAGAATTCCTTATATCGACGAAGCAAACAAGACTGTAGAGATGGGCGGCGGTTCTGATACATACTACATCACTACATTAAACAAGAGCGATGAGGAAATCGCAGCAACTGTTAAATTCATCAAATACCTTACAAGTGTAGATTCCATCAACGAAATGTGCAAATCCAGCCCGACAACATATGCTGAGAAGGTTACGATCGATACAGGTAACTATCTGCTTGACGATGTAAATGCGATCATGGCTGAGAATACAGAGTCTAAACTTGAGATTCCTACATATGACAGCAACACAGCAGCTATGGATACAATCCGTAATTCTCTTCAGGCATTAGCGACAGGCGCAAGTGCACAGGAAGTTGGAGACGATATCGTTGACAAAATGTCTGCTTACGAATAAAGAGAATTTTGACTGAACGCATGATGTGTGGATAAGAGAAACAGGGGGAAGCATCATCTGCTTCCCCTTGTTTATTACGGAGGTATACATATGGCAGGTAAATCTGTACCAAAGGTAAAACAGAAGCTGGATAAAAAAGATCTTACGCTTTCTTTAGCGTTCCTTCTTCCGGCAATTTTAATAACTGTTATTTTTGTCATCTACCCTGTTTTTGATACCGTAGGCTTATCATTCCGTAAATGGAACGGTATGTTTGGTGCGGCAAAGCAATGGGTAGGACTTGAGAACTATCAGAAGATTTTTTCAGATAAGCTGTTCTGGAATGCAATGCTCAACAGTGTGTACTTTATGATCGGTGGTTTCGTTATCCTGATGCCGCTTTCATTTGGTCTCGCAATGCTGGTAACTGCAAAGATCAAGGGAACCGGATTCTTCAGAACCTGCTACTTCCTTCCGAATATGTTAGGAACAACAGCAGTAGCCCTGATGTGGACATTTATGTTAAATCCGAACTTTGGTATCTTTAATACCATTGAAAATATTTTCGGCCTTCATGGTACGATCCCTGATGTGCTGACGATAAAGACTGTAAACGTCTGGATCGTTGTTCTGGTAAACGAATGGATGTATGCCGGATATAACATGCTGATCTTTGCAGCTGGTCTGGTGGCGATCCCTGATGAGTTAAATGAGGCTGCAGCGCTGGATGGTGCTACAGGATGGCAGAGGATCCGCTATATCATCCTTCCTCTGATGAAAAACTCCTTCAAGGTATTCTCTATTTTGTGTATTACAGGATGTCTGAAAGTATTCGATATCATCTGGGCAATGACAAGAGGAGGCCCGAACGATATCAGCTCCACACCTTCAATCATGCTTTATACACAGGGATTCTCCTATAAGCTGTTCGGACGAAGCAGTGCATACGGCGTTATTCTGTTAGTGCTGGGTGTTGTACTGAGTCTTATAACCAATCATTTGTTCCGTGAAGATAAAGATCTTGCAATGTAGGCGGAAGGAGAAGAGACGATATGGAAAAAACAGCTAATAAACAGAAAATGCATGGAGGAAAGATAGCGCTGTACGTTATTGCGATCCTGTGGACAGTTGTTACACTGTTTCCGGTAGTAGTGACCGTAATGGCTTCCTTCAAAACAAACTCAGAGATTTACCTGAACCTGTTAAGCTTCCCTAAGAAGATTATGTTCCAGAACTATATCAGCGCAAACAAAACAGCGGATGCATTGAATACCATCAAGAACTCCCTGGTTGTAGCAACTCTGACAACTGTATTTAATACTGTAGTCGGAATGATGGCAGCATACATCTTATCAAGAAAAGATTACAAATTCCTGAAATGGGTATATGTATTCTTCATGATTGGAGTAATGGTTCCGGTTCACTGTACACTGATCCCGATCAACAACATTGCAACAGCATTAAATGCAAAGAACAACCTGTTCTTCCTGATCCTGATCTATGTTGCGTTTGGTATGTCCCAGGCGATATTCCTTTATACAGGATTCATGGATGGAATCTCCAGGAACCTGGATGAGGCGGCGATCATTGATGGATGTAACAACTGGCAGCTGCTGTGGAAGATCCTTTTCCCTGTCTGCAAGCCGATCATCGCAACAGAGGCGATCTTCGTATTCATCTATGGATACAGTGAACTTGTATTCTCCATGATCCTGATGACAGATACCAAATATTTCACAGTTTCACGTGCGATGCTGAACTTCTCTTCTGCACATACACAGGAGATCGGAAGTCAGTTTGCATATGTAGTAATGTCCGTAATTCCGATGCTTATCATTTACATCGTGTTCCATAAACAGATTGAAAAAGGTATGCTTTCCGGAGCTATCAAAGGCTGATGCTTTTAATCTAAACAGGAGGAAAAAATCATGTATCAGTTTGACAGAAAAGAATATGAAAAACGTATGGAGTGGTACCAGGATGCCCGTTTTGGAATGTTTATCCACTGGGGATTATATTCTATCCCTGCAAGAGGCGAGTGGGTGCGAAGCGTAGAGGAAATACCTGAGGAAGAATATCTTCCATTTATGAAAGAGTTTGATGCAAGAGACTACAACCCGAAGCAGTGGGCAAAAGAGGCCAAGGCTGCAGGTATGAAATATGTAGTCCTGACAGCGAAGCATCACGACGGCTTCTGCTTATTTGACAGTAAATACACAGATTACAAGGTGACAAACACACCGGCAGGAAGAGACCTGATCAAGGAGTATGTAGAGGCACTTCGTGAGGAAGGCCTTAAGGTTGGAATCTATTTCACACTGCTTGACTGGCATCATCCGGATTATCCGCATTACGGAGATCGTATCCATCCGATGAGAAACCACAAAGAGTGCGGAAATGAGAACCGTGATTTCTCACGTTATACAGAATATCTGTATAATCAGGTAGAAGAGATCTGTACAAACTACGGACAGATCGATATCATCTGGTTTGATTTCTCCTACGACGATATGAGAGGGGAAAAATGGGGCGCAACCAAGCTGATCAACATGGTGCGCAGCTTACAGCCGCAGGTTATCATCGATAACCGTCTGGAAGCCAGCGGAGAGGGAAGAGGATCCCTGTATGAGTGTGATCCGACACCGTACCATGGCGATTTCGTAAGCCCTGAGCAGATCATCCCGCCGGAAGGAATCTGCGATAAGGAAGGCAACCCGATGGTCTGGGAAGCATGCTTCACCATGAACAACAACTGGGGATACTGTGCAAACGATCATTATTACAAACCGGCTTCCATGCTGATCAAGAAGCTGGTAGAGTGTGTTTCCAAGGGCGGAAATATGATCCTGAACGTAGGACCGGATGCCAAAGGTAAATTCCCGAAGGAATCATCTGCGATCCTGGCTGAGATCGGCCGCTGGATGGATAAGAATCATGACAGTATCTACGGCTGTGTACCGGCTGAAAACATTCCGAAGCCGGATTACGGACGTATCACCAGAAACGGAAACAAATACTATGTGCATATTTATGAGAATACACTGGGACCACTTCCGCTTCTGGGATTTGATAAGGATAAGATCGTGAAGGTGCGTGCGCTGGATGACGGACATGAGGTGCCGATCTCCAACGCATGGATGCACAGCGATTACCCGGATATCGCATTCGTTGATCTGGGACCTGACCCGGTACTTCCTGACCCGGTAGACTATGTTCTCGAAGTAGAGATGGCTGAGTAAAAAAACGAATCAATAATAAAAAAGAACAACAGGAAAAGCAGGAGATATGAGAATCTCAGTTATCCGGTTGTTCTTTTTTACCATAAGGAGAAGGGAAAAGATTATGATCATTTATACAGGGAAAGATTACTATGACGTAAGCAGAAAAGCGGCAAACATCATGTCTGCACAGATCATCATGAAGCCAAATGCTGTTCTTGGACTTGCTACAGGCTCCACACCGGTGGGAATGTACAAGCAGCTGATTGAGTGGTACAAAAAAGGAGATCTGGACTTTTCGCAGATCACATCCGTAAATCTTGATGAATACAAAGGACTTTCCGGAGACAACGATCAGAGTTATCGTTATTTTATGAACACAAATCTGTTTGACCATGTAAATATCGATAAGGCAAGAACCTATGTGCCAAACGGACTGGAAGAGGACAGTGAGAAAGCCTGTGCGGATTACAATGAGATCATCCGCAGCGTGGGTGGTATCGATATGCAGCTGCTTGGAATCGGCGGAAATGGCCACATCGGCTTCAACGAGCCGGGTGCAGCATTTGAGAAGGAGACTCACTGCGTAGACCTTACGGAGAGCACCATCAAGGCAAATGCAAGATTCTTTGAGACTATGGATGATGTGCCGAAGCAGGCATATACCATGGGTATCAAAAACATCATGACTGCAAAGAAAATCCTTCTGGTCGCTACCGGAGAGGCAAAGGCAGAGGCTCTTTACAAATCTCTCTACGGACCGATCACGCCCAACGTGCCGGCATCTATCCTGCAGCTTCACCCGGATGTGACGGTAGTGGCCGATGAAGGCGCTTTAAAGCTGATCCGTGAGAAGGGACTGCTGTAAGAGATACAGAGGAAATTTCTGCGAATTAAATGAACGCAGATCATGGATATCCGTTTGAGCCAGGCGGATATCAGCGATCACTCATGGGATTTTCCTGATTTGGTTAAAAAAGAAAGCTTTGATTCAACTCTCATCGATGAGCGATGTGCTCAGAGAGTGGATCGAAGCTTTTTGTGTTTTCGGGACGTAAAACTGCAGGTGGCTGCAAACAGGTCGGTGGGCCGGACATTTGCATTCTCAGGCTTTTTTCAACGTGTTGTGATAAACCATGACAGGAACGATGGCAGCGCCAGGTTCAGGATCGCTGGAACGCCGATGCCAGTAGCCAGAGCTGCGCCCCGGATACCCAGCTTCGGAAAAAATCCGGAACTGAAAAATCCACACGTTGTTTTAGTGTATTCACCTTAACAAAAAAACAGAAATGATGTCAAGACTGCACGCAGGAGAAACATCATAAAAAGCTGCAAAAAGAAAGGCTTGATATAAACATCGGAGAGGATTGGCAACGTTAGACAGGTGCGTGCGGATACGGGCAATATCAGCCCTGAAAAGGTCGTTCTGGCAATATGCACAAAACCTGTCGAACTATGGTGGATAAGTGAAAAACTTTGCAAAAAGTTTTCCACATGACAAAAATCCGAAAATCCGCCAATAATCAAGTTATGCACAAATTTATCCACATTATCCACAAGGATAACCATGTGGATGAGCTGATTTACATAAATAAATTTAAACATATGTTTTGTGTAAAATGATAAATTTGCAAAACGAATAAAAAAAAACTGTAAAACCATTGACATTTTTAAATTCTAAATATCATTAAATGTTTTGCGCAAAAGACATAATTTAAAAGAATATAGTTAAGAAGTCAGAAAATAATAGATGAATTTTCATAAGACTAAGCTATTCACAATCAGAAGAATCTGATGTATGGAAACGTCTGCAAAAAAAGAACAGTGCCCGGACAAAACGGGCACTGTAAGGTGTTGAAAAGTCATTTTAAGGTGTGGATAAGTAAAGCAGGTGAAGGAGGATCTGTGAATAACTTTTTTAAATCAGAACCTTTTTCAGGAATTCGGCGGATTTTGATATTGCAGTGATATCATCCATCAAGGTGTCACCAACTTCAATACTTACAACACCATCATAGCCATTCATTTTCAGCGCTGCAATAAAGGTTTTCCACCAGAGCTGGTCGTGTCCATAACCTACGGCTACATAATTCCAGGGGCGGATATTCTGAGGAGCCATATGATCGCAGGTTTCAAACAGCATTTCTGTGTCAGCGATATCTTTTTCGATTCTGGTATCTTTTCCGTGTACATGATATATAAGGCCGTCTGTCGCAAGTTTTTTTGCCATGATTATTGGATCACCGCCCATATAAAAAGAATGGCTGGGATCAAGATTAAGACCGATGATTTCTCCAGCTTCTTCATGGAGACGGCGGATTGTGCTTACATTGTAAACAAGATTGTTAGGATGGTTTTCAATAGCAATTTGTTCTATTCCATGAGAAGAGGCTTTTTTGGCAGCTTCTTTCCACCACGGGATAGCTATGGAATCCCACTGATAGTTAAGCATGTCTGTAAAATTGTGTGGCCAGGTATTTGTTACCCATACAGGGTAAGGAGAATCGGGGCCGCCGCCGGGAAGACCGCTCATCATGACTATTTTTTTTACGCCTAAAAGCTCAGCAAGCTGAAAAGTTTTGTATACAACAGCTTCGTGCTCACGACCAGTATCAGATGGTTCCAGCTGATTTCCGGAACAGTTTAAAGCTTCCAGATAAAGTCCTTTTTCATTTATTTTTCCCAGATATTCATCCCGGGCATCTGAACTGGATAAAAGAAGGTTCAGATCCATATGAGCTGGTTTAGACCAGTTTCCGGTTCCGATCTCCAGATATTTGATTCCCATAGATTGGGATAAAGAGAGCATTTCTTCAAAAGAACGATTTCCAAAACATTCTGTATATAATCCAAGTTTCATAGCAGACCTCCGTTTGAGAGAAAATTATTTGATAATATAATCACTGACTTTATGCCAGGTGCGGCTTTGAGTGGAATTCATCATAGCTTCAATGATTCCCTGAACATAGTAACCATCTTCAATATCTGCCGGTATTGTATTTTTAATTCCAAGCATTTTTTCTGCAAAACAATCCATCTGACTCTTGGTATTATAAACACCATCAAAACCTTTGAGATTCATATCAACCCAATCACCGGTTAAAGCAAGTTCGTTTCCAAGGCAGACTTTGAGATGATCAGAACCTCTGAGACCATTTTCCAGAGTGTAGATCAGACCACCACGGCTTCCGTAGATTTCCAGACGCTGTGAATTTTTTCTTCCCCATGCAAATTTGGTAAAGCACATGGTAGCACTGATATCATTTTCCATAGTAGCCATGGCATGGAAATAATCTTCGGTTGTGACATCGCCAAGTCCGCTTCCGTCAAGTTTCTGTCGTTTTGGTATGATGATTCCGGAAGTTCCGATGACTTCATTGAAATCGCCTACAAGGTAACGCATCATATCCAGCATATGTGAACCCAGATCGCCAAGGCTGCCGCTTCCGGCCAGTTCTTTCTGATAACGCCACAGCAGAGGAATATTTTCATTATCATCTTTTCCTTCAATATACTGTGCGTAGACATGATGGATTTTGCCAAGAGCGCCGGAAGAAATAATTTCTTTGGCTTTCTGAACCGCCGGGAGATAACGGTAGGAAAAACCGACGGCGTTTGTAAGACCGGTGTTTTTTGTTGCCAGATAAAGCTCTTTTGCTTCGGCTAATGTCATTGCTACTGGTTTTTCCAATACATAGGCTTTTCCGCTTTTTACAGTATCCATTGCAATGGAAAAGTGAGTTACATTAGGCGTGCATATGGAAACCATATCAATATCCGAACGTGCGAGAAGTTCTTTATAGTCTGTATAACGATTTTCTTTCGGAATATTGTAACGGTCACCTGTTTTATCCAGGCTTTCCTGATTTACATCGCATAATGCATAAGGAATAATGTTTTCGTTTTTTACCATATCGTTAAGATGAAATTCTGCAATATTTCCGCCGCCAATAACGCCTGCTTTTATTTTTTTCATAGGAGCACCTCTTTTTTTGATTTAAAATAATTAATATGTATATGTTATTCTTTCATACCTGCACTGGCGCCGGACAGACCCTGCTCAAAGCCTTTTTGAAAAGCAACGTAAAGGATAAGGATTGGAATAACGGATACGGTTGCACCGGTGAGCATCATAGGCCAGTCTGTATTGAACTGTCCCTGGAACATTTTGATTGCAATCTGAATGGTATAATGGTTTTCCGATCGTATGATTGCCATAGGCCATAAGTAGTCGTTCCATTTATTCATAAAAGAGAAAATAACAGCCAGAGATAAAGCTGGTTTTGCCAATGGAAGTATGACCATAAAAAATACCTGCAGTTTATTGGCTCCATCGATACGAGCTGCTTCATCCAGACTTCTGGGAATGCCAAGGAAATATTGACGTACATAAAATGTAATAAAGCCGATGGACAAAAATGGGAAAATCAATCCTGGAAAAGTATCGATCCAGCCGTATTCAGAAGAGACCAGTGGCATATTTTTCATAATGTTAAACATTGGTACAACCAGAAGTCCCTGAGGAATCATCATGGTTGAAAGTGTAAGCATAAAGAAAAAGTTACGTCCCGGAAAGTTAAGTCTGGAAAAGGCGTACGCTGCCGGCAGAGATAACAGTAAGGTAACGATAACAGACATTGCACTTACAAAAAGACTGTTCAGGAAAGCTCTTGGAATATAGGAATGCAGAGCTTTTACATAATTTTGCAGATAAAAGGAATCAGGGAGCAGTTTAGGCGGAAAGCGCATGACTTCTCCAATCTGTTTGAAGGTTGTCAGTATCATAAAAACAAATGGTCCGGCGATCAGAATCGTCAGAAGAATCGCAATAACAGCGATGATGAAGGAGTTTAAAGGAGTTCGTTTATTTTTCATCAGTTATCACCTCGCTTATCGGACCCTCTTACCTGGAAATAAGTAACAACCATTAGTGCCGGGAATAAGATCAGAGACAGGGTAGATGCATATCCCATGTTGTTGAATTCAAATGCCTGTTTCCAGATATATTTGATGGATACAAGGGTTGTGTTAAATGGAGCACCGTTTGTGAGGACATCGCAGTATGCGATAACCTGAAAGCCTGCGATGATAGTCATGATTACAACGTACACCATGGTATCATTTAAAGAAGGAAGGCTGATTTTCCAGAATTTTACCCATCCGTTGGCACCATCGATTTCTGCTGACTCATAAATAGATTTGGAGATTCCTTCGAGTGCAGACAAGAAAATAGGTGCATTCCAACATCCGCCACGCCATACAGCCACCAGAATGATTACGATCATTGCATATGGAGAAGTCTGGAGCCATGCTATCGGATTTTTTATACCAATTTTCATCAAGGTGGTATTGATAACTCCGAACTGGGCGTTGAACAGCCAGAGGAACAGAATTGCGTTTACAACTTCAGACACAACAGCCGGAAGGTAATAGATAACGCGGAAAACACGTTTTCCCTTGAATTTTCTGTTCATAAATACAGCGATTATAAGTGCAAAAACTACAGTGAATATAGTCGCAAAAAATGTAAATACAAGAGTATTCCATACACTTTGCCAGTAAAGAGTATCTTTGGATGCTTTGATAAAGTTTGCCAGTCCGTTAAAATGTGGAGTTCCCGGAAATTTATATTCTGTAAAACTGAGATACACCATATAAATAATGGGGGCAAATGAAAAAATAGCAAAATAAATCATTGCAGGAAGAATAAATAAATAAGATGTACAGTATCCGCGGAGAACACTTCTGGAAAGTGGCTTTTTTGAAGATGTTTTTTTCATGGTCATATCTCCTATAGCAGCAGGGTGGTATGAGACCCTGCTGCATTAAAAACTAATTTAAAACTTCCTGAAACTCGCCCTCAGCGATCTGCTGTGCGCTGTCCATCATAGCTGCGAAGTCGCCGCCATCAAAACCGGCACGGATAGCCTGTTCAAAAGCATCTGCGGATTCAGGGAATGCTTCGAATACGTATGGTTTTGCGTTTGGAAGGGCTTCAAGGAACGGATCAAGCATTTCGTCTGAGAAAGAAGACAGCTGGGATTCTTTACATGGAAACTGTCCAAAACTGTGACTGAAAGGAATAATAAATGCGTCAGAAGTTAACCATTTCATAAGTTCAAAAGCAGCTTCTTTATGCTGGGCTCCGAGAGGGATAAAGAGACTTCCACCACCGGCTACACCACTATGGTTGCTTCCTGGCATTGGAGCGACTTTGGTTTTAGCAAAAACATCTGGATATTGATTTTTCAAAGCGGCAATGTCCCACGCACCTGTAAGAATCTGTGCGGCACGTCCGGAGCCATACATAGCAGTTGCAGTTTCAGCCTGTGATTCCTGTGCCGGAGGAATGATAGAAGAACTGTCAACGGTTGCGATGTCGATATAAGTCTGCAAAGTGTCTACAACACCTTTATCATTTACTGTAGGATTGTTATTTTCATCAATTAAATTGTAGCCTTCTGCAGCAACAACTCCGAATAATCCCCATGGATTTGCGTAGCATGTAAAACCATACTGACCTTTTGAAGAATCGGTAAGTTTTTTGGACACTTCACGGAGCTCTTCCAGTGTTGTCGGAGCTTCTGTAATGCCGGCTTCTTTATACATATCTTCGTTATATAAGAGACAAACAGAAGTAATATTGAACGGAACACCATATTTTACATTGTTCCAGGTACAGTCCTGAAGAGAACTTTCCATGAATTCATCTTCCGCACCCCATTTTTCCCAGAGATCATCAAGTGGCTCTGCAAATCCCTGTGCACCTGCAACGAAGGAATGATGCAATGCAAGATCTGGAGCAGCACCGCTATTTACTGCAAGTTTTACTTTGGATGGCATTTCTTCCCATGGAATGGAAGTATTATAATTGATAGTAATGTTTGGATAACTTTCCTCGAATTTTTCTTTTACAGTCTGAAAATTAGGATCCTGTCCCTGATCGGCAGGAAGCCATATTTCAAGTTCCTGGTTTTCCAGAGTTGCGATTTCGGGATTAATTTCCGGGTATCCTTCATCGGAAAGATCAGTTCCTTCTGTGTTTTCGGCATGTGCAATTACGGGAGCTCCTAATGTAAGAACAGATGTCATAGCTAATGCAGTTGCTTTGTAGAATGTGTTTTTTCTTCTCATGTAATAACCCTCCATTATAAATAGTTGTCTTGTTTCTTACATGATTATTCCGGGACTCTCAGAGCCACCTGTCCGGACTTTGAGAGCCACCATTCCGGAGAATGGGAGCCATATATTCCGGTA